>NZ_JBEXKG010000046.1:0-53104 GCF_040609555.1 Streptomyces sp. NPDC004658 | reverse complement strand
AGAGCCGACAGATCCCGTTGAGGACCCTGAGTCAGTCAGGCGTTGGGTCAGACCCCGCCGGGGAACGCTCACGTACATCCTCACTGTCAGGCGTGTCCGGGCGGAGGCGAAGGCCTGCAGGAGCACGGGGACGCGCTTGAAGTCGAGGAAGCGGCCGACCCACAGCAGCAGGGGGCGCAGGCTGCCGTCGGGTGTGTGCAGGCGTTTGAGGTCGGCGTCGGTGTAGCGGATGCTGCCGGCGGCGCCGCCGGGGGCCCAGCCGCGGGGTTCGTCGACGAGCCAGCGGCGCAGGTGCTGCAGGCGCGTGGTGTGGTCCAGGTTCAGCGGGCGGAAAGTGTGGGTGTCGACTCCATTGGGCACGACGGGGATCTCTTCGCGCAGGTGCAGGAGCCGGGAGGCGAGGGCCTGGTCGTGTTCGGAGACGGCGGCGAGCTGGCCGGCCTGCCGCGCGGCGCGGTGAAGGCGCTGGAGCCAGTAGCCGCTGTGCGCCCACTTCTCCCAGGCCGTGGACGTCAGCACGGCGGTGTCGGCGTCGCTGAGGCTGGCTGCCCTGGCCAGCCGGCTGGCTTCGGCTTCCCGGCGGGGGTTGCTGCTGTGCAGGAGGTGGGCCAGGTCGCTGGGCGAGTGGCCGGTGCGGCGGGCGAGGCTCAGGCGCTGCCTCATCCCTTGGATGATCTTCAGTTCGGTGCCGTGCAGGGTGGTGACGCGTGGCGTGTGCCGGTAGGCGGTGGCGGCGCTGGTCTGCAGGTGGCTGAGGTGGTGCAGGTGCAGCACGTCGGGGTCGGAGCTGCGGTGTTCGCTCAGGTGCCGCGTCCAGGTGCGCGTGAGGTGGTCGGCGGCCTGTTGCGGGACCGCGGTGAACAGGGGGTCCGGGCAGGTGCCGCGGTCCTCGTAGGAGGGATGGAAGGGGTGGTCGCAGAGCTGGGGGTTGTCTCCGCGCTTCCACGCCGTGTGGGCGGCGTTGTAGTCGAAGGGGTGCAGGTTCAGGCCCTGGTAGAAGGTGGCGGCGTGGGAGTAGTCGCCGCTTTTGCCCAGGGAGCCGGCGTGCAGGCGGGTGGTGTGGCCGAGGGCGTTCAGCTCGTGCAGTAAATAGCGGACGACCTGGGCGCTGCCGCCGCGCGGGTAGAACAGGACGGCGGTGTCCACGGACAGGGCCATGGTGGTCACTCCTGATTGCGGGGCGGCGGTCAGGGGGTGTCGATGATGAGCGGCTGGGCACCGGAGAGGCGGCCGGCCCAGTACCGCTCGTCGGGGTGCTGGGGGGCGCGCACCGTCGCGGCGAGGACCTGGGCGAGGTTGTGGCGGTCGCGCAGCGGCAGCGGCGTGGTGAAGACGATCGTGCGGGTGTCCTCGTGGACGGTGTAGTGCACGCCGCCGTGGTGCAGGCGGTCCAGGTGCCGGTCGATGTCCAGGCGGGTCAGGGGCTGCTGCAGCGAGACGGCGCGGCGGCAGCGCTCGCGCTGGCGGGCCGGGCAGCGGTTGGCGTTCAGGCACGTAGGTGTGTCGTGGACGCCGGCACGGTCGTGGCGGCCGAGCACGTAGGCGAGGGCGCAGGAGTTCGTCTGGTAGACGGGATGGTCGCGGTAGCGGTCGGGGAGATGGCGCAGCCACTCCCACGCGGTGCGCGGCCATACGGAGTCGGCACCCTGGGGGTCCAGGTGGGGCGCTGCGATGTCGGGCCACAGGGCGGTGATCTGGTCCAGGGCGCTGGGCTTGATCTTGGTGCCGACGGTGACAGAGCACTCGGCGTACCGGCTGGCCAGATCGAGGACGTTTTCCAGGACGTCCGGGTGGCTGTTCTGCGGGAGGAAGGGCCGCCAGTAGTGGACGACGGGGATGCCGGCGGAGTGCAGCCGGGGGAAGTTCGCGCGCAGGGCGTCGTGCTGGATGCCGCGTTCGATGTCGGGCCCGAGTCCGGAGTAGCTGAGGTAGACCAGGACCGGCAGCCCGGTATCACGGACCCGCCTGATGCAGTCGATGGCGTCGTCCGGGATGTGGCATTTGGTGATCAGGCACACCGGATTGCGGACCTGGGAGGAGGCCAGCGTCTGCAGCAGCGCGGTCAGGTGGGCGGTGTTGGCGCGGGTGGCGAAGGCGTCGGTGCAGGTGTAGAGGGCCAGAACCAGGTTGGGGTGGTAGTAGCGGTGGGCCAGCAGCTGGGCGACGGTGTCCTCGGGGCTGGCCAGGATGGTGGGTTTGACCCGGGTGAGGTGCAGGTCCTGGAGGTAGCAGTAGCCGCAGTCGCGGTTGCAGCCCTGGACGGGGTTCACCACGGCCCAGGTGTCGTGCTGGTCGATGACGGGTTCGAAGAGGGGGGCGGGTGACAAAGGGGGTCTCCTGTTCTTGGGGCCGCTCCTGCCCTGGGGCGGCCCCAAGAACAGGAGCGGCTCAGGGAGCGGTGTCGGGTGCTGGCGTGGCGCTGTCCGTGTCGTCGAGCTGGTGGACCAGGTCGCGCAGGGCGGGTCCGTAGTCGGGGTGGGCCAGTGCGTGGGCGAACTGCGCCACGAGGTAGTCGGCCGGATTGCCGGTGTCGTACCAGGTGCCTTGGATGACCTGTCCGTAGACCGCCCGGTGGGCGGCGTAGGCGTTGATCGCGTCGGTCAGGTAGACCTCGCCGACCGGCTGCCCCCTTTTGGAGGCCTCGTGCCACAGGCGGGTCTGCTCGCGCAGCTCGTCGACGATGCCCGGGGTGATGACGTAGCCGCCGATGGCGGCGTAGGAAGAGGGGGCGTCTTCGGGTGCCGGCTTTTCGACCAGGCCGGTGATGCGCAGCTGCCCCTCCCCGAGGTCCTCCTTGACGATCGGCACGCCGTACCGGCGGGAGTCGGCGGGATCCATCGGCAGCAGGGCCAGGACCGGGCAGCCGGTTTGCTCGTAGGCGCGGATCAGCTGCTGGGCCCGCGGGACCTCGGCGACGAACACGTCATCCGGCCACAGGACCAGCACGGGCTCGTCGCCGAAGCTGCGGGCTGCGTTGAGGACCGGTGTGCCGTTGCCGTAGGGGCCGTGCTGGTCGAGGTAGGTGATGTGGCCGCGCCGGGCCAGCTCGGCGACCTCCTCCACCGCCTCGGCGTAGGCGGTCTTGCCGTCGGCGCGCAGCTGGGCGACGAGCGAGGGGTTGGGGCGGAAGTGGTCCTGGATGAGGGACTTTCCTCCGCTGACGACGATGGTGATGTCCGTGATACCGGAGTCCACCAGTTCCCGCACGGTGTGCTCGATGACCGGCTTGTCGCCGACGGGGAGCATCTCCTTGGGGATGGCCTTGGTCAGGGGCAGCAGACGGGAGCCGAGTCCTGCGGCGGGGATCACGGCCCTGCGGATCGTCGGGGACATCAGGTCTCTCTCGGTCGATCGGCTCGTCGTGCCGGCCGACACGACGACCGCCGACGCTACCAACGGCCCGCCTGGGCGGGGGCGGTTCTAGGACTCCCCCGCCTGCCCGGGTGATCACCGGCACAGGAAGGTGCCGGTGAATTTCGTGACCGCGAAGTAGCCCTTGTCGGTGATGGCCGCAGCCACCTGGGCGCGCACCCGCTCGCGCAGCTCGCTGAAGAAGCTCTCGCCCAGACGCTCGTCGGGCTCGGAGGAGGCGCAGCAGTGGTTGTGGCCGATCTCGTAGAACTGCATGAACGGTTCGGGGTCGGTGAAGCGGAGCTGGTCCTGCCAGGTGCGCCGCTCCACCTGGTCGAAGTAGCGGCTCAGGATGTCGGCGCCGTTGTCCAGCGACAGCCGGCCCTTCGGGGTGGCCTTGAAGAGGTCGTCGGGGGCGCCCATCTCTTTCAGCGCGCTGAAGTGGACGTCGTACATCTCGAGCATGCTGTCGAGCCGGTCGGTGGTGAGGTGGAACAGGCCCTCAGCCCGCATGACGCGTCGGACTTCGGTGAAGCAGCGGTCGAGGTCGGGCACGTAGTGGATCATGTAGTTGGCCATGACGCGGTCGAAGGCGTTGTCGGCGAGCATGGACAGGTCGTCCGCGCTTGCCTCGATCCATGTGCAGGGGGTGGCGGTGCCGTGGAGCCGCTGCCGGGCGGCGTCCAGTACTGCGGGGGCGATGTCCAGGCCGGTGATGCTGCCGTCGGCCAGGTGCGGACGCAGGTGCTGCAGGATGAAGCCGTTGCCGCAGCCGAGGTCGAGCAGGTCCTCGGTGCCGGTCAGCTGCAGGTTGGCGATCATGTGGTCGACCATCGAGCGGGGGTTGGTGCGGAAGGCGTTGTGCACCCACTGCTTGATGTCGAGCATGCCGGTGTCCTTGAAGAACCGGTCGCGGGCGGTGGCCGCGGAGAATTCGAAGTGGCGACCGGGGATGACGCGTGCGGCCAGGGCGTCGAGTTCGGGGGTGCGGAAGTCGGGCTCGGTCATGGCATCTCCTCAAAGACGGGTTTGTGTGGGTGTCGCTTCGGGGGCGGCGCAGGCCGCCCACTTGGTGCCGACGTACTTGTGCGGGAGCAGGCCCTTGAGCGGCATCAGCTCGATGCCCTTGGAGCCGTTGATGGCGACGGTCAGGTCAGGGGCGTGGTCGAGGAGGAGTTCACGGCACAGGCCGCACGGGGGCACCAGGCGCGCCTCGGGCGGCTCGGTCGGCTTGGGGTAGCGGACGGCAGCGACAGCGACGAGGGCGGCGTCGGTGGACAGCCGCGCGGCGGACAGGGCGCAGGCCTCGGCGCACACGGCCGCCCGGCCGATCATGGCGTCCACGTGCAGGCCCACGTGCACGGTGCCGTCCGCGTCCAGGATCGCGGCCGCGATCTGGTGGCGGGCCAGGACGTAACGGCTGCGGATCGTCTCGAAGGCGGCCTGTACCAGCCGCTGGACGGCAGGGTCGCCGCGGCCGGTGGCCGGGGCGGGCACCACGCGGCCGCTCACCGGACCACCTCCGGCACGTCGGTGTCCTGGTGGATCTGGGAGGGCTGAGGGCCGTGTGATCCCTGGTACTTGCCGTCGTACAAGGTGATCTCCCCCTGGGTGTGCCAGAAGGTGACCTGGCCGAGCAGGTCGCCGGCATAGACCCGGACGGGCTGGACCGCACGGAGCTGGAACGTGACCTGCCCGAGAGAGCCGATGTCGATGAGGTCGGCCGTGCAGTGCACGTACAGGCCGAGCCGGGCGGCGCCGGAGCGGGAGTGGATGAGCGGCACGTAGTGCGTGCTGCCGACGGTCTCGACGCTCGAACCGAGGTAGATCCGGTCGGGCTGCAAGACGAAGCCGCCGGCCGGGATCTCCGCCACCTGGTACGGGTTGGGCCGGCGCGTGTCCAGCACGGCGCCGGTGTAGTGCAGCAGGTGGGGGCCCAGGGTCAGGTCGTAGGAGTTCGTCGACAGGTGCTCTTTGTCGAACGGGTCGAGTGTCAGGCGGCCCTCGTTCCGTTCCCGGTGGATCTCCGGTCCGGTCAGGATCACGGCGGTTCTCCTTCTTCGGTGAAGGGATGGCGCGGGGGCGTTCAGCTGGCGGCGAGGAGGTGCGGCGGGGGCACGCTCGCGTGCGAGCGGTGCCCGAAGGTGCCGGCATAGGGAAGGGGCGGCCCGGCGGTGCGCCAGAAGCTGACCTGGCCGATCTTCATGCCGGGGTAGACCCGGATGGGCTGCGTCGCCTCCAGCTCCAGCGTCCAGCGGTGCCGGGAGCCGCGGTGCCCGAGGTCGGCGCTGTACTGCAGGAACAGGCCAAGCCGGCCGAGTGAGGAGCGGCCGATCAGCCGCATCGCGAACCGGTCGCTGCCGATGACCTCCGCCGTGGTGCCCAGGTACACGGTGCCCGGCTGCAGCACGAGTCCTTCGGCCGGGATGCGGATCTCTTCCAGCTCGTGTTCGGCATGGGTGTCGGCCACCTGCGTGCGGTGCACCCGCACGGTCTGACCGAGCCGGTAGTTGTAGGACTGCGGGTTGAGCTGGCTGGGTTCGAACGGCGCGATCGTGACGGCGCCGAGCTGTCGCTGACGGGCGATCTCCCGCCCGGTGAGGATCACCGCAGCACCTCGCGGACCATGCGGGCGGCCTGCTCGCGCAGGGCCGCCAGCGAGCCGGCGTTGTGCACCCGCTGCCAGGGCTCCAGGCTGATCGCGGCCTCGGTGCAGTGGTGGTCGTCCCCCGCCGCGAGGTCGGCCCGCTGCTGCTTGCGCCGCACCCTCAGCTCTTCCGGGGCCGTGACCTCCACCAGCCGAAACCCCAGTCCGGCGAGCGCATCCACGTCCGGGGCGCGCATGTCGTCGCAGATCAGCACGGCGTTCGGGAAGCGGGCCTCAGCCTGCTGGACACGCGCGGCGAACGGCCCGGTCAGGGCCTCGGGGTTGATCCGCCGCATGGCCTCGCCCAGAGCGTTCAGCAGCAGCCCGTCCTGGGCGCCGCTCTCCAGCAGCGGCCGTCCCGCCAGCGCGTACACCAGCGCCTGCACCTCATACAGCGGTGCCGCGAGCTTGAGCCGCTGCACCTGCACTCCGGCTCGCCTGCCCTCGTCACACAGCGCCGTGGCGAACGTGCTCTTGCCCGCGCCCGGCCTGCCGTACAAGGCGATTCTCGGCATGACAAGGTCCCTCCTTTCGGCCAAGGGGTCGGTCGTGCCACCGCAGGCGCCCGAACCGCTGTACCTTGTGGCTGCTGCGGCCCACGGTGGTTGTCCGTTGCGGTGATAGTGGCGAGCCGCGCCACCCGCTCGGAAGGGATCGGCTGTCCGCAGGTGTCCTCAACCCCCTGCAGCCCAGTCCCGGCCCCCAGCAGAGCCATCTACGCTAGTCAGCGCCGTCCGCTCCGTGTCCGCACCACCCTGCGGACGCCTTCATGCCGTGGAGGTTGGGATGACGTCCTTCGCAGACGAACTGCGCCGCTTGATGGGGGATTTATCGCTGCGCAAGGTCGCGCAGCGGACGCACTGCGGCAAGAGCACCATCGGCGACCTGCTCAGCGGCCGCCGCTCCCCGACCGTCCGCCTCGCGCAGGCTCTGGACATGGCACTTGGTGGTGACGGCACACTGGTAGCGCTAGCCGAAGCCGAGCAGAACCAGAAGAGCGCGCGCGGGAAGTCCTCCGCGGCATCGCCTCCCGACGCCGCGGAGGACCTTCTGCCGGGATGGGATGACGACGTGCTGCGCAGGACGCTCCTGAAGGCCAGCGCGGCAACAGCCGCCCTGGCCGGCCTTGGACCCACCGCCGGCAATCCACTGGAGGGGACCAGCCACGACCTGCTGGTGGCCCACCAGGACTTACGAGCTGTCCACGGCCGCCTCGACAACCTGCGCGGCGCCCAAGCCGTGTACGCAGCCGCCAGAGACCACCACGACCGGATCTGCGCATGGCTCGCCACCACCAGCAGCGACACTGAGCGTCAGCGACTGCACGCCCTGGCCTCCGACACCGGCGGCTTCGTCGGTTTCCTCACCTACGATCTCGGCCAGTGCGAACTCGCCATCAGCCATTACCGTGACGCCGCGACGCACGCCAGCCGCGCGTCAGACATTTCCTCCTGCTGCAACCTGCTCGGGCAGACCAGTCGCGTCCTGGCTGACCTCGGCCACTACGACCAAGCCCTCCTCGTCGCCGACCGGGCTCTGCACCTGGCCGGCACCCGAGCCCACCCTGCCGTGCGGTGCTGGCTCCATGCCGTCCGAGCACACCACCACGCCCGCCTGACCGACCGCGCCTCCGCACACGGTGATCTCGACGCCGCCTGGCATCTGTTCAGCCACGCCGAGGACGGCGAGAAGCCGCCTTACATCGGCTACTTGAGCGAGGCCGAGCTGAACAAGTGGACCGGCCACACCGCCGTCGCGCTCGCCGTCTCCGACCGCACCGCCCTGCGCACCGGCCAGCGAGCCCTCGATGCCGCGCGCGCGGCCTGGCCCGCTGCCATGGTCCGCGGCTCAGCGGAAGTCCTCACCGCCAGCGCCCGCATGTCCATCGCCTATCACGACCATGAACAGGCCAAGAGCCTGATCGAGCAAGCCATCTCCATCGCAGCGACGACCGGCTCGGCACGGAATCTGCAAGCAGCACTGCACACCCGCGCGACCGTTCTCACCGGAACCTGACCCTCACGCACCGGCACCGGCGCCGGCCTCGCCCTGCCCTGGCGGCTGGTCATCACTGTCCAGCTGAGCGGTGATTGCCGTATCCAGCTCCGCCATCGTGCGGCGAAACGCGGACTCCAGGTCTACGCCGTACCGGTACGCAAGGATCAGCACCGACCACAAGCAATCCGCCAGCTCATGTTCCAGAGCTGCACGGCTGGCGCCCGGCCGCAAGCCCTCCTCCGCCATGACGATCTTCGCCAGATCACCGACGTCGCCCATGAACCCGTTCACGTAGTCAGAACGGGCCCAGACGCGGCCGCGTCGGCGGAGATTCAACTCGTCGTACTTATCGTGAATCGCCACGGCCAAACGCAGCATCTCTGCAAGCTCCACGGCGCCCATTCTCACCGGCGGAACGACAAAGCCGCCTCACCTGCCCTGCGCGGCAGCGTGCTCAGGGTCCGCTCGCACGGTGCCCTGGCACGTGGGGCTGCCTCTCGTGGAGTCGTTCCCGTGCCGGGCTGAGATCGTGTGACAGCAGGCTGGGCGCCGCCGGTGGCGCCCAGCGGGCCCGACTGGGCTGGTGAGGGAGAAGGAGAGCTGATGCTCGACCTGGAAGAGCGGGTCTCGCGGGTGTTCAACCCGGACGTGCGGCCGCTGGTGCGGGAGGCGTACCGCTGCTACGCCTCCGGTGCCGCCCGCGCAGCGATCGTGCTGACCTGGACGGCGGTGTGCGCGGATCTGATCCATAAGGCGGAGATCCTCAAGGAGGACGGGGAGAGCGACGCCCGGGGCCTGGTCGAGGACGTCGAACGGGCCCAGCAGCCGGGGCAGGCCGACGCGGTGAACATCATGCTCGGCGTCGAGCGCAGCATCCTGGACATCGCCGAGAAGCTCGAGTTGATCGACCGGACGCAGAAGATGCAGTTGGAGCGGCTGCGCGAGGACCGGCATCTGTGCGCTCATCCCTCGCTGCGCCCGCTCGGTGAGCTGTTCGAGCCGACGGTCGAGTATGCGCGGGCCCACCTCGCCGTCGCGCTTGAGGCGGTGCTCGTCCACCCGCCCAGCCAGGGCCGCAAGATCCTGGAGAGTTTCATGGTCCAGGTCGCCGACCCGGCGTTCACCTTCGATGCGCAGTACCTCAGCTACGCCTTCTTCGATCGCGTCCGTCCCTCGGCCCGGGCCAAGGTGGTTCAGTTTGCCGCGAAGTTCGCGCTGCTGCAGATCGACGACCCTCACGTCACCATCCCGTCCGGGATGCTCGCCGACCGGATGGCTATGTGCCTGCGGCACTTCGCCGAGCGTGATGCTGCGCTCGCCACGGACTGTGTGGCCCGGCACGCTGACCGCCTGGTGAAGGCCGAGCCGGCCGTACAGCTGGCCGCGCTGGCCCGGCTCGGCGATCTGCCGGCGTTCTGGGCCTCCCTGCCTGAGGCTTTGATCGCCCAGTTCAACACCCGGATCGAGGGCATCGGCAAGGCCGAACGCACCGGCGCGCTGCCGGCCGACGAAACGAAGGTGCTTGCCCTGGTCGCGAACGCGGAGGTCCGCGCAAGCCTGCCCGCGCTGGAAGGGGCGTTCGCCGCGCTGCATGTCAGCGACCGCTGCCGCGTGATCGAGCAACGCCCCGACGCCTACTTCGCCGCCCATCTGCCGGGCGTGCTGGAGGAGGTGGGCAACTTCGATCACGGCCAGTTCGTCGCCCGGACCGCGGTGCTGCCGTGTGCGGGCGTGCTGAGCCTTTCCGACCTGCGAGCCGTGCTGCGCGCATGGTGGGACAACGACCAGTGCTTCGGACGGGCGATGCCCGGCTACCTGATCGAGCTGTACACCGCGACGTCGCATCTGGGCGAGCAGCGCGATGCGGTGTGGCGGGAGTTTTTGGAGGAACTGCGGGAGTTCAAGGTGCTCTTCAACCAGCTCGCCGCCGGGACCGGTCTGTTGGACGTGCAGGCCGACTGACTCCTCACCGGCCCGGTGATGGGCGGCGCATACGGCGCGGCCGCGAGGCGGGGCGCAGCAGGACTGGCCTTCACGGTGCTGCACCATCACGCCACCTGGCCGGTTGTGGGGGTGTAGGGGAAGGTCGGGTGGCGGGTATCGGACAGGTCCCAGCCGCGCCATCGTTCGTCGTGGACCTCGCCCGTAGCCGGGTCGACGACCCCCTCGGGCACCAGGACAAGCGCTCGCCGGCAATTTCGGCGCCTCTGCCGCTCCTCCAGCCACCGCTGATAGCGGGCGCGTTCCACTTGGTGCCGCTCTCGGCGGGCGCGGCCGCGGCCTCTCGTCGCTCTCCGGCGGGCGCTGTCGTTGAGGAGTTCCTCCTCGGGATGCAGGCGGGCGGGCCCGGCGAGTGCGGAGGCCAGGTAGTAGCGGCCCTCGAGTTCGGCGACCAGGCCGTCGGCGACGAGGCGGGCCAGGCGGCGCTGGATGGTGCTGCGGTGCAGGCCGGTCGCCTCCCGCAGAGCCTTCACGTCGAGGCCGTCGAGGGGGTCGAGGCAGGCCAGGATCCGCGCGCCGGACAGGCCGTGTCCGTGGTGGTGGAAGGCGTCGTGGTGCATCAGCGAGCCGATCGCCCGGGTGTCGGTGCTGTGCGCGGCTGGGACAGTTCCTGCCCCCCGGTACCCCGCGGTTGGCGACCGTCCTACTCCTGCACCATGTGTCTGTGCGGCCCCGTGGGGGCGAAGCCGGTCGGGGACCTTCAGCCGCCACATCGAGCCGTGCAGCTTGCCCGAGCCGCTCCTGAGCAACACCAGCCAGCCGTCCTCGACGAGGCGGCGGTTGCTCGCCTCCACGGTGGCCCGCGCGCAGCCCATCGCCTCGGCCAGCTGACGCACCGACGCCGTGTGCTCCAGCCCACCGGCCCGCTCGCACAGCATAAGCCGGGCGATCAGGTTCTTCAGGTCGCTGCCCGCACCGCCGGCCGCCGACCACTGCTGCTCCTCGACGACCTGGCGCACGGCCTCGATCGCCTCCAGTGCGTCCTGCCGGCACGTGATCACCGGGGCGCCCGCAACGAGCCGGCGCGCCTTGTCGAGCATCGCCGCCAGTTTCGCCTCGGCGTAGTCGGTGCCCTTACGCTCGCGCAGGTGACGGGCCCAGGCCCCGCCGGCCGTCGGCGTGTACAGCAGGACCTGGAAGAAGTCCGCCGGCATCCAGGCCCGGCCCGGCTGGGAGCAGCCCACTGCCAGCGCCATGGTGAGGCGGTATCCGGCATCGGAGTCGCTGCTGCCGCCGTAGCGGCCGGTGACGTCGCCCTCCAGCAGCAGTCGCCGCATCCGGGCCGACAACCCGCGCCGCTCCCACACCGGCAGCGCGCGCCGGCCACCGCGCGCGGGTGACCGCTCCTGTACGGACTGGCTCGTCATGTGTTCACCAGCTCCCGCACTGCACCGTCGGCGTCCTGCGGCAGGGGCGGCACCGCAGAGGCGGGCAGCACCTGGTGCGAGCCGGTCCGGACGACCGGCGCCGCCTTGCCGAGCGAGTACGTCACCCGAAGTTGGGCCAGCAGCTCGCCCAGCCACCGCTCGGCAACCCTGCCCCGGGCCGCCTCCCCCGCCGCCCGTACGGCATCGCGGGCCTCGACCGTGTGCGGCTGGCGCTGCTTGCGGCGCGCGGCCGCGGCCGCCATCCGTGCGGCGTGCTCGGCCTCCTCGTGCTGGCCGAGCCGCACGAGCGCCGCACGACGGCGCCGATCGCGCAGGTCCTCGATCAGCCGGCGTCCCGTGAACGCCACGGCCGCCTCGTCGTGGCCTTGTTCGCGCAGCTGGTCGAGGCGCTCGGCCAGCACCGCTCTGGTCGCCTGCTCACAGTCCTGCCACAACGCCCGGGTGCCGGTCACATCGCCGGGGTCGAACCGCAGGACCAGTGCGTACCGGACGGCATCCCGCAGGGCCATCTCGACCCCGCGCTGCTCGGTGCACCGCAGGCACAGCCCGGCCGCATCCGGCAGACCGCAGTCCGCACACGGCGCCGCCGCCCGCGCCTGCTCCGCCTCGGCCAGCGCCTGCCGCTTCAGCTCGTACGACGCCTTCCGCACCACCTGCTCGGCCGACGCCCGCTTGCGCGCCGCCGCCTTGCGGACCAGCTCCTGGCGAACGGCCTCCTGCAGCCGCCGCTCGACCTCCCGGCCCACCTCCCGCTCGGCCAGCACCAAACGCCCGGACAGCCGCTCGTCCAGGACCTGGTCTGCCACCCGCTGCCGCAGGGCACGCCGGTCCCCCACCAGCACCTGGCAGCTCTCACAGGCCCCCCGCGTGTCCATCCGCAGGCCCTCGTCACACACCGCAGACCAGCACCCAGGCCGCTGCGGCAACCCCCGCTTGACCAGCCAGCCCACCAGGTCCCCCACCGGACGCGTCCCTTGCGCATCCAGCCGCCGCTCCAGCCGATCGGCCAGAACTCCCTGCGCCAGTTCCGGACCCACCAGCCCCCGCAGCCGGCCGACCTCAGCGCGCACCAGGCCCGCCAGCCACCGCCTCGTACTCGACCGGCCCAGCTGCGACCACAACCAGGCCACCGGTGCCAGCGCCTCGTCAAGCTCTACCGGAACGGACGCAGCAGGGCCGAACACCCGACGCGCCTTGCCGAACTCGCCTCTACTCGACCCGATCTGGACAGGCTTTTCCCCGCGAAGCGGGCCACCCGCAGCCCCATCCTGGGCAGGCGACGATGCACCCGCCGCGTCCTCGCGCACGCGCACGCGCTCCCGCCGACTACCTCCGTCCCCGACGGCAGAGCCGGAAAAGCACCGATCACCCGCACCCTCTTCTTCAACGTCAGCCACCCCAGCGTGGACCGCGTGTAGGGACGCGGCATCGGGGCGCTCTGAAACCTCGCCTCTCAGACCCTCGACAGTCTCCGAAACAGCATGCTGACCTGCGGCTTTGGCGTCCGGGCCAGCTTCGACAGCTTCAAGATCTCCGGATGCAGCATCGGGGCGCTCTCCCAGCAGGTCCTCGAACGACTGCTGCGACCAGCCCTCCCCCGCCAGAGGCGACGCCTCGTCGTCTTCTGCAGCCGACTCGGCGGCGGCCGCGCACGCCGTACAACCAGGTGACGCAGCAGCAACAGCCGAGACCGGCCCATCCTGTGCGGCAGGAAGACCCGCCCTCGGGCCGGCACCAACAGGTCCACCTTTGGACGCTGCGGCGACTGCCGGCACCAGCAGCAGCTGCTTGCCCCGCATCCCCGACCCCGTACGACGCGACGGGGTCTCCACGACCCTCCAACGCCGCAGCCGCGTCAGGACCTTGCTCGCGCCCGACACCGAACAGCCCAGCAGCTTGGCCAGCGTCGCCGCGCACCGCCCGCGTCCCTCCTTGACCGTCCCTCCCACCAGCGGAACCGTGCCGTCCTCGCGTGCGTGCAGCACCAGCAGCAGCAACGCCAGCCGATCGGTCGCCGCACCCTTGCCGTCACGTGCGGCGAGCAACCCCGCAGGCGTCTCAACGCCCGCCCACCCCGGCGCGAACAGCGCTTCCAGCAACCCCAGGAGGACCGCGAACTCCGCCTTCGTCAGCGCGAGGGGAGCCCCGTAATCGCCCCGCACCTCCCACACCGGCTCAACCCGGCACGACACCCCCTCGACCCGACCGCTCGTTGCCGTGACGACCTCCGTCGTCACGGCCTTCGCTGCCACCAAGGCAGGGAGCACGTCGTGGTCGACACTCGACGCCGCGACCCCCAGCCATCGGCCGAGCTCCCGAGCCGTCGTCTGCACCCGACGGGAGCCATGGTGGGTCTTCCCCATCAGCACCACCGCGGCCAAAAGCTGCGTGTGCGTGCAGTTCGCCAGCCGCGGATCAGAGATCAGCGCCCTGACCGCTGCAGAAAGCCGCGTCCGCATCACTAGCCCGAGATGCAGCGGGTGACTGCGCCGCCGCCGGGTGAGGGACCTCGACTCGTACGTGTCGTGGAATGCGCGGCCCCGGGCTGCACGAGGAGGATGCGCCAACGATGGGGGGAGTTGAGTTGAATCGGGCTGATTGCTCCCGCCTGTTTGAGGCATGACTGAGCCAGCCCTCGTCCGGGTAGCTATGATCTGCTCCAGTCGAGGAGGTAAAAGGACGTCCGTCATCGCCACCCGGCCCGCTAGGGCGTAGCAGGACAGCCGGGCATGCGACGTGATTCAGCTAGGGATGTCGGCCGTGCCTCACCTCCTCGACAACAGCAGTGGCCCGGGACCGCAGATCCCGGGCCGTCCTGCTACATCAGCCCCTGCAAGGCGTCCATCTGTGAACTGCGCGATTGCAGGGGAAGACCACTGTGGAAACCAGTGCCCAGCGCTCGACTCGGGCTGCTGGCTTCTAGACGGGATGCTCGGCGAGTCACGTGGCCTCCTGGTCCCGACGTCGGCCGAAGTGCTTGAGCTGAGGTCCGTACTCGTTGAGCAGGCTGGTGTCGTCCACTGGACGTCGAACGACGCCTCCGTCCGGGAGGTCATAGAGCTCGAACCAACGCAACTGTGCCCCGCTTGTTTGGCGCTCGATGACTCGGACTGCCACGTCTGGATGCTGCGACGACGCGTGCTGCTTCACCTTCTGATACGTGGTGTCGTCGAATCCTGCGGGTGACGTGGCAAACACAGTGAGCTGTTGGGGAATGGTGCTGAACGCCAGGAGAGCGATAGCCGTGTCATGGACGGTGATCGTGGTGTCCATGATCTTGCGCGGCCAGTGGAAGATGGTTTCGAGGTTCGGCGGTAGCTCAGCGATCCACTCGCCGATTGGGACAGCGACGAAGTTCGTCCGCTGATGCTCAAGGACAAATGCGGAGTGGGAACCGAAATCGTTGGTGACCTCGACGCCCTCAGGAGTGATCCACAGAATCGAGTCCATCCTGGTAGCCGTGTCACGTGCAGCGTCTCGAGCCGCGTTGACGGCGAGCGACTGCCAGGGTTCCATCGCCCGGGCCTCGCTCCTCGACCGCTTCTTGCCTGGCCAGACCAGCTGATCCACGAACGCGAACACGCGCACGACAATGACGTCCTCACCGTCGAGAGCGCTTGGGTTGACGAGGCCGAGTTGAGCGGCCTTGGTCACCCAGGAGCGATTGACGTTGGCCGTGTTCGCAAGGACGGCCGGCTGCACGTAGGCGGACAAGGCGTCTCCAGTGTGTGTCCTTAAGGCTGTGGATCACCGTATCGCATTGTCGCCCATTTCCGTGTCGCGACGCGACACGGACACCCCGTCAATTGTTCGGCCTCACCTGGGCTTTCGCCCTAGTTGTCGGGTTTTCCTGAGGGGATTGTGTGTCGCGTCGCGTCATAGTCGAGGCGCTCAAGAGAGCCAAACGATGCGAACGTGGGAAGGTGCCAAGATCCCTACATAGATGCCTACATAGATCCCTACAGGCATCCCTACGGAGATACCAATGGGCCTACAGGTGCAGCTACTGAGCAACCTACTGAAGGGCATACAGCTTCGGCCCGGGAGGACCTGCGCGAACGCGGGAGCGCCGACCACGACAGTGGTCGGCGCTCCCGCGGAACCTGTTCAGGTACCCGTGTCTACTTCCCGAGCGGCCCTTCTGCTTCGAGATCGCGCAGGAATCTGTCCAGGGCGCCTGAGTAGACGTGGACAGCGATCCGCGCGTGTCCCGCTTCGCGGAGATCATTGGCAAGGGGCGCCGCGATGGCATACACCTCAGGGCTGACCCGGTGGCTGGCTTGCTTCCCCGTGCCCACATCGGTCTCGCGGGAGAGGAGGAACTCCTCCGCGAGTTCCAACTGCTCCTCTATCGTTGAGGGCAGATAGAGACCCATTGCTGCGTCAACGTATTGCGCAGCGGTAAGAGCCTTGCCCGACGACGAGCAGTCTTGCGCCACTCGCTTGCTGAGCTGAGTCACCAGGTCCGCTGCGAACCGGAAGGGATGAGTCTGCCAGGTATCACGCCGGAGCTTAAGGTCCACCCTGCTGCTGCGCCAGGAGCTGAGCAGCGCCTGGTGAGCGGGCCCCACCTTAGACCCCTGCCGGGGGGAGACACTGCGCCTTCGGCGCGATCCCGTCGATGCAGACCGCTCACCGTGCGACCCACCACTAGCCGAGTTGGAGGTGGTCGTCCTCTCCCCTAGCTCACCGTCATGGTCGGCACCATGAGCTCCCTCTTGTTGGTCGGCGGCGTCTTCCGGGTCTTGTTCGTCGGTGGTGCCCCCCGGGACGGGAACAACCTCGGTGCCCTGCTCGGTCTGCTCGAGCGCTGCTCCCGCAGACGGAGCAGGTGCATGGTCGGAGGACGGTAGTCCGGTTGAAACCGCTTCAGAAGGAGGAGTACTGACGATAGGCGTTGAGCTGCTCTCAGAGGGAGTCAGATGTCCGTCGAGGTCCGAAGGTGTCTCTGTCCCGGCTGCCCGTCGACTCGACTCCTCTCCGTTCAACTGCGGTTCCTCGGCCTGCGCAGGGAGCGATTGTGTGGCAACCGCGTCCGGCGCATCCGGAGATGTGCTGGGCGCAGGCACACTTACGGACTCCGTCGTGGCGTCCGGAGCAGTGGCGGCCATGACTGGCTGAACTCCAGCACCCTGGCCGAGCACAGAGCGTGCCGCAACGTTCGCGGCCCCCGACAGGGCGGGATTGCTGAGCAGGTCGGGACGAGGCCGGAGGCCTGCCACCTTCTTGGCTGTCTTCTTCCTCGGCTTCCGCTCCGCTCCGGAGGTCTCGGCTTCCTCAGGCATCGGCGTTCTCCTCGACGAGGACCGGATCGGCGATGGTCCACTTCTGGCGTGGCAACTGGATGCGGTCCAGGATCTCCTCGACAACGCTCGTGTACTGCTTGCCACACGAATGGTTCGGGAACCGGACTACGGCCGGCCGCCCATAGATGTAGGACTCCGAAATGCGGACGTCTCGGCGTACATCAGTGACGAACGGGAACAGGCCCCGCCCAGGCTCCGCGTTGATTCCGTCGCCGATCATCGCGTTGCGGATGTCAACGTCCTGAGTTGTCCACGCCGACTCGGGGTTGGAGCGGTTGAGCAGAGCTCCAAGTAGCTGGGGCTCGCACTCGCCAGCAGTGTTCGTGGCGATCGCATGAGTCGCGGCGCTCAGGACCAGGGCGCCCTTGATGGACTGGTACTCCGGGATGCATACGGTGACTACGTAGTCAGCTGCCGCCAGCGCCACCGCATTGAGATGGGACACGGCCGGCGGGGTGTCGATGAGGACGAAGTGAAAGCCCCGCGCCTCCTGGAGGAGAAGGTGCCGAAGGGTGACGATCTCCTTGTAAGGCTTCGTCACGAACGCGTTCTGCGCCGCCGACATCGAGGCCTCTTCCGAGGCAAGGACGCAGAGCTGGCCGTGGCCTTCGAAGTCTTCCAGCACGTCGGCCGTTCGATCGAACATCGCCTGCTTGAGGCGTGGACGAGGGAACTTCTGAAGCGCCATCTGGAGGATGTAGCCGAGAGACCGCTGCAGCTCTGCTTCGTTCGCAGCTTCATCCTCATGGCCACCGAGGGTGATGCCCAGCGCGGTGCCCGCCTGAGCCTGGGGCTCAAGGTCAACGATGAGGACGTTGTAGCCGGCCATGGCAAGCCGGGCCCCAAGGTTCACAGTGGTGGTGGTCTTGCCTACACCACCCTTCTGGGTGGCGATGGCAATAACCACCGGCACCGGGAGCGATGCCTCATTGGCGAGGTCGATGGCGCTCGCAAGGTCTGTGGTCATCGCGAAGGCCTCCAGTGCTGGTGGAGAGGGTGGCTGCGGGAGACAACGAGGTGGCTGTCGCGTCGCGTCACGAGTGAGGGAAGTATCTGGGTGGCGGTATATGCCAGTTGCTGCATCACGAGGGCGCTCTGTGCTGGGTATAACGGACATTGAGGGCGTGCTTCGTGTACTGGATGCCTGTCACCCGTGTCACGACGCGACACGGGTGACGATAACAGGAACACGCGACCAATGCTGGAGCTGTGGGAAAGCAAGCGGCGTGTCGTCGCTGTTGCGTTGAGGGGCGTTGACGCCCAGTGCGGGGGGTGGCGTGTTGAATTGCCTCCTGAGGAGGCAGGTGGCGCCATGGCCGCGACGGAGCATTGCTCGGCTTGGCCGTGACGAGGTGAGCAGATCACCTGGCAGCGAGAAGGCTGGGGAAGGTCGCGCCATCGGCAGGGGGGCTCGATACGGCGTACTGGCGGGACGGTGTTGGGTCATCTGAGCGGGCGCGCGGCAAACCGCTGATCTGTGACAAGCGGAGAGTCGATGTGAGGCGCAGGGACACGCAGTGCAGGTGTCCAATGGCGCGAAGGGGCACATCAACCTAGCTACATCAGGCGATCCCTACAGAGATGTGAACATCCCTACAGAGATCCCTACAGAGATCCCTACGTACCTACTGAGATAGCTACTGGCATACCTACAAAGACCTCTTCGAAGTGAGGTCGTCAAGTCGGATGCTCATTGCACTCGTGCAAGAGAGGCTCCACGAAACATGCTGTGACAGAGGCAGTCAGTGAGCGATTAGCGAGTGAGATTTGAGCGCAGGCGCACAGTCGAACAGCAGGTTTATAACCGACCTACGCTGTACACAACTCACTGAATGTGGTGGTGAGAATTCGACCGAGCGAGGAAGAGGAAAGCAAGCCTCCTCATCACCGTAGCAAGGCTTCAGAGTGATGCGCACCTAGTCAAAATTCTTACGGATAGGCATCGGAAGCGAGCTACGCTCGTAAATACCAGTGTTGCGCCGAAGAGTAAATTAAGATTTGGTTACAAGGAAAACAGAATGCGAATGTGCTTCCGAAGTTCTACGTAGCAAGCGGGGGTGCATTAGTCGCCATGTGATGCAAAAAGGTAACCGCACTCCGCATTGGAAGCACGGCTCGTCCCAACTCGTCACCGGAGACAGGCTGGCAGGCTCTAACGCGCCCTCAGCAGCCGTCGCCGAGACGCATCCGATCCTGCAAGGCGGTAGGCGCTGCACTGGAAGGCTACGCTCGGACGCACCCTACTTCGAAGCACATGTTCACCAGCCACATGGGAGCGTCGCCGGGGACGACGGGCCAACGAGGCATTTGGGTCCGAGAACGGTGCCGGCGGCGAGTGGGCAGAGAACCTCATCATCCAGCCGGAAGCTCGAATCGAAGTCAAAATCGCCACTTGCCAAACTCGGACGCCTTCTTGGGGACAGGCTGCACGGGTGGAGCGCGCTCCTCACGCACCGCGTTGCGCATTTACAAAACGACCGAACACGACCTCTGGGTGTCACGTCGAGCAGCGGTGCTGAAGGCGACCAGAGTGTGCTTGTCGAGTTGGTGAGGCTCAACCGGGGGGAGCTGCTCGGCTAGGCGGACGTGCACGCTCCTTCACTGAGAACGTGCCGCACCCCACGGAGGCCGCTGCGCGCAGAGCTTGATTCTCCGTGGCAAGGGGGGGTGGGAAGGGTGCCGAGGAGGGCCTACTCGCCGGGGGAGAGTGCGTGGCGGGCTGCAACCTCGATGACGCCGGCGGAGAGGTAGACGGGGCCGGCGGCGAGGTTCTGGACGATGTAGGGCTCCAGCTGGGGGGCCAGCTCGGCCACCTCGGCCTCTGTTACGCCCAGGATGTCGGCGGCTTCGCGGATCCCGGCGAGAGGAGGAATGGCGGCAACTGGCAGCTGGGCCTCCCGACGGTCGAACTCGGCCTCGGTCATCACCTCGGCGTGGATGACGGTGTCGGGGGTGATGTCAGCGGTGATGCCTGCGCCCTGTGCGGCCTCGATGCCGAGGGTGAAGGCGTTGGTGACGCTGTCGGTGTCGATGAGGAGGCGCACGGAGATGTTGCCGTTCTCCGCCGGGCCCACGGCAGGCCGGTACCGCTCCGGCAGGGCCTGCAGGAGGCGGTCGTACGTGTCGAGGTCCGCCTGCTGAGCGAACTCCACGTACACGCTGAACGAGTTCACGTGTCGAATCTCCTCGTGTCTGGTCTGGGTCAGTGGCGGGTGGCCGCCGGGTCGGTGCCCGGCGGCCCCGGATGGTCGCTACCGCCTCTTGTTCCCGGCCTTCTTCTTGGCCTTGCCCTTGGCCTGGCCGTTGTCCCGGTCCTGGAACCCGGCCTTGCGGCAGTATGCCTTGGCGTTCTTCAGTCCGTGGGAGTCGGAGGGGGTGCAGGGCATCCCGGTGACGAACGTCTTGCCTTTGAAGACGTGGTAGTGGTTCGTCCCCTTGCTCTGCTTGACCGTGAAGCCCTGCTGCTCAAGTGCCTTCTTCAGCTTCTGGACTTCCTTGTTCACCGTGCTCTCCCCTGTTGCCCTTACCTCTCGGTTTGACGCTTAAGACTATACCGAGAGGGCGTGGAGGATGCAAGGCTTAAGCGTCAATCTGTTGTGTCTGGGTGCTACCCAATGGGGGACTGTCGGCAGCGCCGTCCTGTTCAGCGGCGCCGGTCAGTTCCGATGCGGAGGGGCGGCGGTGGCGTACCGGCCGGCGAAGTCAGTCCGGGGCCGAGGTGTGGGCCAGGGCTGTGATGGCGCCCTCGGGGGAGTGGCACGGCTGAGTGAGGGCGGCGGCAGTCCATAGTCCGTTGTGCGTGGGGCGGATCGTGCCGAGATGTCGTCCCTGGACGAGGACTGCGATGGAGCCGTCGGTCTGCTTGATCGTGGTGGCCTGGGCGGCGGTGGCGAGGATGGCGGGCACCGTGCCGAGTCGGCCGGCGTCGCGCAGGACCGCGGCGGTCGCCTCCAGCCGGTCGGCGGCGTCGGCCGCGAGCAGGGAAAGCTCGGTGGCGCAAACCATGAACAGGTGGGCGTCGCCGGGTCGTCGGGCGGTCGCTGTGGGCAGGGCGTCGGCTGCGGTGTGGGTGGCGCGTAGCTGGCTTGTGGTGGTTTGGCAGCTGTCGGCCGTACGGGCCGCGTCGCGCCAGGGAAGGTGGTTGCAGGCCTGCGCGAGGGTTCGCAGAGCGGTGGTGAGCTCGGCGGAGCGGTTCAGGCTGCGGGCGCTGTCGGTCAGGTCGTGGTGCGCGCGCCGGACGGCGGCGATGGCCTCCTGGGCCAGGTATCGCGCGGCGAAGGGGCCGGTGAACTCCGTTGTCGGGCCGTGTGCGGTGGTGGTGAGGCGGGCCCGGGCCAGTTCGGCGTGCACGATCAGCTCGGCGAGCGGAAAGAGCATCCACTCGCGTGCCTCGCCTGTGTGGGTGTTGAGCAGCGTGCGGGCGGGGACCGGAAGCTCGGCCAGCAACCGGGCGGTCCGCCGGCAGGCCGCGGGGGTGGCTGTCGTCATTTCGGGGATGAGCAGGTCCAGGCCGGCGAGGATGGCGGTGACGTGGGGCTGGCGGCCGGCTTCGAAGAGGAAGGCGCGGGCGGCGGCGTTGACCAGCTCGTCGCGGAGGCCGACCAGATGGGCCAGGTCCTTGCGAGCCTGCAGCACGGTGTCGTAGGGGAGATGGGCGATGTCGAGGGTGCCGGTGCCGTGTTCGTACAGGTGGAGCACGACGGCGTCGCTTGCCGCCTGGAGGGGGTCGGTGCGCCGGGGCCCGGTGCCGGCGGGGGTGTGGGCGCGCAGGCCGTCGTCGTCGGTGACGTGCCCGGCGAGCATGTTGCCGGGTCCGGTGACTGGGCGGTGGCCGGCGCCGTCGTCGGCGCCGAGCCGGAAGGAGGGGAAGAGGGGGAGGGACTGCACGAGAGCTCCAAGGGGCGGGTTGGACGGCCGGGGTGGGCTCAAGGAGCAGTGGGCGGGCCGAGTTCGGGGAACAGACGGCTGACCTCGCCCTGTGCCCATGCCAGGAGGGTGTCTGCCTCGTCCTCTTCGTCGTCGTCGAAGTCGTCGCGCCAGTAGTACGCGTGCTCGAGGCCGCGCTGGCGCAGCTCCGTACGGAGCGTCTCGACGACCTGGGTGTAGGTGAGGGTGGGCAGGTCGTCGGTGTCGTCGGAACGGTGCTTGGAGCACAGGACGGCGGCGATGGCGAAGGCGTTGAGCTGGTGCACGACGGGAAGCTCGATGCGGATGGATCCGTCGGTGTAGCGGTGGGCCTTGAAACGGGTGGCCATGTGGGTCCTCGGTGGGCTATCGGGACTGAAGCGGTCGGATGGCGGTGCAGGGCTGTGCGGCCGGCCGAATCCGGCTTCCGCCGGGAGCCGCGCCGCGCTCGATGACCTGGGCGAGGCGTTCAAGACGGTCGGCCGCTGCGGCGAAGCGGGGTGTATCCGGCTTCTGGCGGCAGGCGTCGAGTTCGGCCAGCGCGTTGCTGAGCTCCACGCGCACGCGCCAGGCCCGCACCTCGTGCGGCGGGCTGTAACGGGCACGCACAGCAGGCTGGTTGAAGTACAACTCGCTGTAGATGCCCCACCGGCCGCCGACCAGGGCGTAGTAGTGCACCCGGCGGATGCTCGGGGTCGGTCCGGGCTCGCTGAAAGCGAACCGGACCTCGGTGCCGGACCGCAGGCGGATCACGTCGCCGTCGCGGGCCGGGCGGTGCAGCCGATCGCCATCGGGCGCCACGTCGGCCGGCGAGTAGGTGCCCGCCGGAGCGGCCGCGACCGGCTTCGCTTCCCGTGGCCCGAGCCGTTCCCGGCCCGGGTAGCGGGCGCTGCCGGGCGCACCTGGCAGCAGCTGCACCGGTGATGGGGCGGCTCGGCTCGGGCGCCTCACCGCCGGCTGCCGTGGGTGTCGAGGCCAGGAATGGGGACCAGCTGCTCGATGAGCGCGTCCACGAGCCGGCCGACCACGTCGGCGGAGGCCTGGTCGGTGAGCGAGGCGATGATCTGGCGGGCGCTGCGGGCGTGGGAGCGCGCCTCGATTCGCAGGGCCAGCGCACCGGGCAGGTGGCAGCTGACGCGGCCGAGCTGCTTGGCCGCCTGGACGATGTGGTAGCGCAGGTCCATGGGCAGCAGGTCCAGGGCGGCCTGCTGGCCCAGCGGGACGGGCTGGGGGATGTGCTTCTCCAGCAGGTGCGCCTCCCGTGCGTCGACCGCCCCGCTGCGTGAGGTGAGGGCGGCAACCTCGCCGTGGAGGCTGCACACGACGATGTGGTCGGTGAACGGTCCGGCGCTCGCCTCGTCGATCCGGACGGAGGGATCGTCGGTGACGTCCTCGGGCCGTACGCGCCCCGGGACCGATCCGAAGCAGTCGCAGGAGCGCTCGTGGTGTGCTGCTGTGTCCTCGTCGTCGGGCACGTAGTGGAAGCGGTTGCCCGCGTCGACGACGAGGCTGCCCCTGTAGGGGCCGGGGTGGGAGACCCAGGTCGCCTCGGCGTGCAGGGTGCGCCGCTGGCGGCGGGCGATGTCGGAGAGTGCGGTCAGCGTGCCGTCCCACACGCTATGGCTGCCCGCCATGTTCTGCGGGCCGGCCTCGAGTCCCGCTAGTGCGAAAGCGTTTCCGCCCTCGGCGGTGACGTAGGTGAGGGCGAACTGGCGGTCGTCCTCCAGGCGGCGCAATTGCTCCAGGTCCTGGCTGATGGCTTCCAGTGGGACCGCGGTGTCGAAGGTGATGTGGCCGGTGATGCTGATGTCAGCGCCCAAGGCGGTGCTCCTGCGCAGGTCGCGGCTGGGGTTGGGGCGCGCTGGCATCGTCGCCGGCGCGTTTTGCTGCCGGGAGTGGGCGCCCCCTTGTGACGCTTAAGACTATACGCGGGCCGGGTGGCCGGTGCAAGTCTTAAGCGTTATTGGGGCGGGGTTGGGCGCGCGGCCGAGAAGCTCAGCTCCCCTTCATGGCAGGCGAGCGGCCAGCCGGCATGCGGGGTCGCCCGGGGTGCGGCCGGCGGATTGAGGCGGTGCGGCCGGCGCACGCCTCGCAACTGCCGCCGCCGCGCCGCAGCCAGCGGCGGACCGTCCGGCTGCTCGAGGGCGGGGGAGGCTGGCCGCACTGCGGGGCCCGTCACGCCGGCACTACGTTGGGGTGATGGACGACGTGCAGATCTACGTCTGGCACCCCTTCTCGTACGACCACGCGATGACGGCATGCACGTTGTCGCGGAACTGCGGCCGCCTCGAAGCCGAGTACACCGCGACCGCGGGGAAGAAGGGCAGTCCCGCCGAGCACATGGCCTACGCCACTGGCTCGGTGATCGCCTCTTTCTGCTTCCTAGAGGCGTCGATCAACGAGTTCTACGCCGCCGCAGGTCGTGAGGACCTACAGTCGGCCGGCGGGTGCGGCGGTCTGGAGGCCGGTGACCTGGGAGTCATCGCCCAGGTCGCCGATGCCGTGGAGAAGGTGCCGACGCTCGAGCTCTTCCGGCTCGCGCTGACGGTGCTGCGCCGGCCGCTGCTCTACCGTGGGACCCAGGTGTACGCCGACGCAGACCTGCTGCGCCGCCTGCGCAATGAGCTGGTCCACTACACACCGCGCCTGCTTCCCGCGGACACCGGAGAATCCGGCGGGGTGGTGGACAGGAGGAAGATGGTCGAGCAGTTGCGCCAGCGCGGCTTTGCGCCGAGCGCCTTCTTCGCCGACTCCAGCAACCCCTACTTTCCGCAGAAGTGTCTGGGTCATGGCTGCACGACCTGGGCGTGGAAGACGGCGCTGGCGTTTGCCGATGCCTTCTACAGCGGCCTCGGCATCACCCCGCCCTACGAGAACGCCCGCGCCGCCGGCCGGCTGGAGCCGTAGCACGGGGAACCCCGGCGCGGCGGCGGCGTCCACGCCGCATCAGGTAGGCCGGCGCTCCTCGTATCGGGTGCCGAGCTCGGCGGGCCGGCAGGCCCACTCGGTTTCGGGCTCGTAGTAGTACACCCGGGCGACGCGGCAGGGCTTCAGGCTCGACAGGCCTTGCTCGACGTCGGAGCTCATGGTCGGCCCCAGGTAGACGATGGTGCCCTCGCCGTAGGGGTCCGCAAGCTCCTCGCCCGGCCGGATCTCGGCGCCTGTGGCCTCGTCGATCAGCACAGCAGGTCGGCTTCCGGCCCGGCCAGGCGTTGGCGCATGCGGGCCTGCTGCTCCGCGCGGGGCGTGCTCGTACCGCTCAGTTCTTCCTCCTTGCTCGCGCCGGCTCATCGCGGAGCGCGTCCAGGACGCGGCGGCCGGTCAGCTCCTCGGCCAGGGCGGCACGGCGCTTCGGACTGCGGCAGGCGGCGAGGACGGCGAGGCGGTCGGCGGGAACGAGCACCTGTCCGGCGCGATCGCACGGTGCCTGGAAGCGTCCGGTCCCGGAGGTGTAGGCGAACAGCATGCCCGGCTCGCCCGTCTCGTGCTCGGTGCGCAGCTGCAGCGCGAGGTCGCCGCCCACGGCGGCCAGTCGATCGAACAGCTCCTGGACCTCGTCGACGTCCAGGGCGTAGGAGGCGAAGCCGCCCACCAGGTCGTCGTCCGTGACGTCGCGGGCGTCGCCGTCCAGAAACGGTCCGGCGATCAGCTCGCGCACGGCCTGGACGGTCGGGCCGGAAGCACAGCGCACGATGTCCAGCCGGGTGTAGGAGTCCTCCATAGTGATCCGGTCTCTCGGGGAAAGGGACTGAAGGGGAAGGGGAGTTGCGGCGGCGCTCAGGCCACCCCGGCTCCGTGCGCGTACGCGCTGGTGGTGTCGTCGGCCGGGTTGCACCGCTCGTCGTGGCAGGTGACGCCATGGTGGTAGCGGCGGGCGGTCTCGTCGAACAGGTCCCGCACTGCCTCGGGGACGTCGTCGGCGTGCTGGGTGACCGACTCCAGCCACTCGTGATCGGCGCCGCTGGCACCGGGGTCGACGACATGGACCGCGATGGCGGGGCCGCTCATCTCGCGGCCGTCCACGAACACCGTCACCTCGGTGAAGGCGTCGGGGTCGCGGTCGACGACGACGTCGATCCGGCCTGGGGCGCCGGGCGGGGTGCGGCGCAGCAGGTAGTGCAGGCTGCTGCTGACGCGGATCTCATAGATGCCCGTGACCCGGTCCAGCTCCCGCAGCCGTGCCCCCGCGTGGGACAGGGCCTCCCACGCCTCGGCTACGTCGATGGGACGGCCGGTGGCGTCGTTGGCTCCCTGATGTACCGAGGCGTAGGTGAGATCCCGCTGGAGGGCGGTGATGATGCGGGTGCTGGTGCGGGCGATGGTGCGCAAACGGATTCCTTGTCTGGGGGCGGGCACGCCGGGCGACGATGGAGAGTGAAGGCGGTGGGCGAAGCGGTCGGCCGCTCGTTGTGCTAGGCGGACGGCTGGCTCGCGGGCGAGGCGATGAGCGGGCATGAGCTGGTGTCGCGGACGTACTCCAGCGCGGCCTTGATGGTCTGCTGCTCGTCGAAAGAGCAGCCCGGCCGCTTGCACACGGCCCGGTACTGCCGTCCCGGGCAGGGCTCGCCCTTGCGGTGGGTGCAGGGCTCGCCGTCGGAGTGCACTGGCTTGGCGGCTGCCCGGTGGCGAAGGGACTGGGACACGAGTTTGGTGCGTTCCTTCCTGAGCGGGCGCGGCCCCTAACGGGAGCGGGCCGCGCCGGGATGGAGAGCGGAGTCAGGCGGCCCGCGCGAGACGGATGATCTTGGCGAGGGTGGTGACCGGCTCGTCGTTGAGGGCGAGGGTGACCCGCCCGAAGGCGGCCCGCGCGGTGCCCCGCTCGCTCTCGTCGAGGTGGACGATGTCGAAGTCGCCGTCCTCGCTGGTCAGTTCCTCGTAGCTGGGCCACGGGTCGTCATGGCAGATCTCGCAGTCCTCGCCGTGGCGGCACGTCTCGCGCTCGGTGACCCAGGCGCGGACGCGCTCGTAGCCCTCCGGGGTGACCTGGGTGAGCTTCATGCGGGCGCGGTCGCCGTGGCTGGTGGCGAGGAAGTCGGCCGTCAGCGGACCGGCCGTCAGGCGGCACCAGGAACCGGAGGGCCGCTCCGGCACGTGGACGGTGCCCTCGACGCCGACGGCCTCGGCGAGCAGGGTGGCTCCGGCATAGGCGGCGGCACGGCTGGCGGACCTGGCGACGTCGACCGCCAGCTGCCAGGCGGAGTTGCTGGAAGCGTCCATGCGGTCGGGGACGAAGGTGGTGTGGTGCATGTTGGTCCTCTCGGTCGGCGGGGCAGGGGCGGTCGGCCCGGAGGGGGAGCGGTCAGCGGGTTGCCGTGACGTGCAGGTCGCTGACACACGGCAGGGCGGCGAGGACTTCGCGGACCTCCTGCGGGGTGAAGCGGCAGCGGCGGGTGGCCTTGGTGGGCGCCGCCCACAGCTCCAGCTCGACCGGCGTGTCGGTGAGGGTCCCGGAGTCGGCGCACTTGTACTGGCGCCGCGTGACGCGTGCGGTGTACTCGCCGAAGGCGATGCGGTCCTTGCGGACGGGGACAGGCCGGTTGCCCATGTCCCAGGTGAATTCGGCGGTGTGCTCGACGCCGTCGATGACCAGGCCGAGATCGATGGTGACCTCTACGCGCACGGCGGGGTGTCCTCCTTGTTCGGGGCGGGGGTCTCGGGCTTGAGGGAGCGGCAGTACCAGCAGCGCGGTCCGGCCTCGGTGGGCAGGAACCACGCGTGGCCGTCGCCCTCGTCGTGCGGGGCGGCGCCCGGGCACCGTTCGGGAACGGGCAGGCTGTCGAGCAGGACCAGGGCCTTGGCCTGCAGCCGGGCATCCAGTGCCGTACTACGCGGGTTGCCGACGAGCAGGAGACGCACGAAGTCGGCGAGCCGGTCGCGCTGCAGGCGCACGGTCTCCATCTGAGGATCGGCCCGGTCGGCCACGGCCTCAGTCACAGGGCCGCACCACGTAGGGGGTGAAGTCGCCGTCGCCCCGTCGTCCCGCAGATAGGCGTTCGGGCCGCTGTGTGCCCGAGAGTCGGGGCGGCACCAGTCGACCAGAGCCTGCTGTTCCGCCACGTCTCACTCCCTCCATCCGTCACCCTCCTGACGCTTAAGAATATACGCGGTGCGGACTTGGTGCGCAACTCTTAAGCGTCAACCGTGTCTGGGGTGAATCGCCGGCCGCAGGCCTCTGCGGCGCTCGGCATGCACTGTTTCGGCGTACCCCGGACGCAACGGCCGGCGCCATTGTCAGTGGGAGCTGTCATCCTGCGGTCATGCTCATCAGCCCGCAGCGCGCCCGGGATCTGCTCGCCGAGCTGACCCGCCCGTGCCCGATGCGCCTGGCCACAGCTGCCCTCGACACCCGCCGGTTCCATCACCACGGCCACGTCTTCTTCGGCGACACCGCTCTGGAGGGGCGCAAGGAGAGGAACCGCTGGTGGTTCGTCGCCGACGAGGTGGAGCAGGCCGGCCGCACGCTGGCCGGCCTGCGGCTGGAGCCCGGTGACCTGGTCGAGGTCCACTTACCCGTCCGGCAGCCGGGCGAGGTCCGCGGTGACAAAGGCAACGACTGGCTCGGCCCGGACACCAACTGGCGCAGCGAGATCATCAGCTGGATGGGCAACGCCGCCCTCTACGAGCAGGACCCCGACAGCGACTGGAATCTCGTCCACGCCGTCAACCCCCACGGACTGCCCGGATCGCTGACGATGGAGGCCTTCCGCGCACGGTTCGGCACGATGGTCCGCGCCGGCACCTATCCGCTGGATCACATGACCTGGTCCGGGACGTCCTGGCTGATGCCCCGCGAGTACGTCGAGCTGATGGACCGCTGGCAGGCCCGCGACAGCGAGCTGCTGGAGAAGGCCCGCGTCTGCCGCGGCTGCGGAAGCCTTGGTCCGCGTTACGGCGCATGGCGCGCACCCACCCCGCGCGGCTACGTCACGCTGTGCCCCGCGTGCTCGGTCGCGGTCTGCCAGCCGTACACCGGGCAACTCGCCGGCGTCGCTTACACCTGCGTGCCGCGCACCACCCGGCCCGCCCGCTTCCTGTGCCGGCTGTGCGGACTCAGCCGGGCGTTCACCTGGGACCACTGCCACGACCACGGCCTGGTCCGCGGCCCGCTCTGCGCCAGCTGCAACACCTACGAAGGCAAGGGCGTCCGCTTCCTCGAGCGACCGGGCGCCCTCGCCCTTCTGCTGGACTGCCCGGCCTGCGAGCGGGAGCAGACCCTGCCGGAACGCTTCCGCGTCGACGTCGCCACTGAGCACGTGCGCGGTCTCGAACGGCACGGCCGCTGTCCTATTCGCCCGAGGGTCCAGGACACCACCCCCACTGACTCCGGGTTGACCTTCACCCTCGGCTGCGCCGCGCACGACACCGTGTGGAGCCGAAGTATGACCGCCGCCGAGATCGCCGTCGTCGTCGCCGCCTTCGTCACAGCCGGCCCCGCAACCGCCTCCTGATGTGATCACGAGCGGCGCTGTCAGTGGCGTACGCCAGGCTGTGCGAGTGACCCACCAGCCCACATCCGAACTCCCGGCCCACAGCGCACTGGTGCTGACACAGCACACCGGTGAGCACGCCGGTGCCGCCTACCACCCGCGCTACCGCCCGCCTGCCCGCGCCTACCGGTGCGACCTGTGCCCGGAGCCGGCCGCGTTCTGGGACCACTGCCACGACCACGGCCTGATCCGGGGCCCGCTGTGCCGAAGCTGCAACGGGAGCGAGGGCTTCTGGGTCCACAGCCGCCACGGCGTGGAGCACCTGATGCGCTGCCCCGACTGCCGAAGTGCCGGCCACCCGCCGATACGCAACCGCGTCGTCCGGATCCTGCCGACCATGCAACTGCTCCTGCACCACTACGATCCCGCGCGGCATCCGCTGTACGGGCACGCCGTATGGGCCGACGGCGTCGGCGTCTGGGAGCGCGTGTTCGCCCAGCTGTCCGCCGGCTACGCGAGCGCCGAGGCGCAGTGCGCGCACCGCGACTGTGGTGCCCGGTGGACGGTGTGGGTCGACCGCGCCCGCTTCGAGCGGCTGGACCAGCTCAGGCTGCTGACCGGAAGGGAACTGCCCGGACAGACCTACACCTCCGGCCGGCCGCGATGGCCGGCCGAACCGACAGACGTTTTCTGGCTCGACAACCCGGCCGGTGTGCCGGCGGCGGCGCGGCCCCGCGAGGCGGCCACCGTAGTGCTTCCGGGGGCTTACGCGCGCCGCCTGCAGGAAGCCGCGCCAGATGTCCTCAACGAGGTGGCTCTCAGCCTCTGCTGGACCCGCCGCGGCCGCGCGGAGGCACTCGAGATCACCTC
Source organism: Streptomyces sp. NPDC004658 (assembly GCF_040609555.1). NCBI lineage: Bacteria > Bacillati > Actinomycetota > Actinomycetes > Kitasatosporales > Streptomycetaceae > Streptomyces > Streptomyces sp. NPDC004658. The sequence goes on along the minus strand of NZ_JBEXKG010000046.1, from coordinate 23,211 downwards.
GGACACCGTCGGCCTGATCACCCTGTCCACCATGCTCTACCTCCCGGCCCGCAAAGACCCGCAGCGGCCCTGGACACCAGCTGAGCGTAGAGGGCTGGACCAGGCGAGTGCCCGGATCCGAGGGTCCCTTCACGCCCTCACCAGTGGGCGCTGAGCACTCCGGCGGCTGCGCCGTACAACGCGGGGGTTCGGTCACACTGAATGGGCGGCTTCGCCTCGGGCATGGCGCTGCAGGACTGCACAGACAGCGGCTGCTGCCGGGCGGGTGCCGCGGGGATCACCGCACCATGGCTGGCCACGGGAGCGCCAGTGGCAGGGGCTAGCCGATCGGGTAGGGGCGGCCGGTGTAGAAGCGGAGGTGATCCCGGACGGCGTGCTCCATCGCCGGGCTGCGCACACCGGCTCGGATCAGGTCCGCATCGTGCACGGTCAGCCGCTGGCGCAGGCCTGGTGGACCGATGATGACGGTGAGCTCATCGAAGCGCAGGGTCGTCACGTCAAGGCGCCCGACCTTCGGGTTGATCGTGGTCAGGTGCAGGCCCGAGTACTCATCGCGGACGACCGACTGAGCGAGCGAGATGTGGAAGACGAGATCGTCGACGCGGAGCACCTCGCGGTCGCCGGTGACCAGGGCGCTGGATTCGACGCGACGGAGCAGGCCGAACTGGCTGAGCACGGCGCGGTGGTTGACGGTGGCGTAGAAGGGATCGCTCAACGGGGCGTCTTTCCTCTGATGCGCGGTCAAGAAATGTCAGGTCGGCAGTCCGCTACAGCGGGCAGGCGACAGCCGGGCGGGTCGGCCGTGCTGCGGCCAGGGCCGGATGTGTGAGCTCAGCGGGCGGGGTCACCTGTCGGGAGTGCCGGAGTCCCGTCATCGGCTGGGTGGCCCCCGGCCGGCCGCCACGTGGGACAGCCTCCGCCGGGGACAGGCACGACGACGCCGTGGTCGCCCTCGTCGTCGACCCCAGAACTCCAGGAAGCCGACGAGCTCGTGATCGTGGCCGATCCACGCGGACAGTTCGGCAAGCCGGTCCTTGACGGCGTAGGAGGGGATCTCCATGTCGACCACGCGAAGGCTCTGGACCCCCCTGGGGCGCTCCTGTTCGTCCGTGCCGCCATCGTGGTCGGGAACGAGTACCCACATGTTCTGCTCGACGAAGGTGTTCAGGGCCGCGTCGCTGAGACCGGCCGGGGCGAGGGAGAACCGGCCGCTTGCTGCGAGTTCCCACAGTCGGGCGAGAGGGACGGGCGGGCGGAACTCGATGGATCCTTCGAGGGCGTACGCGATCACGTCACGTTCCTGGTGAGCGGATGACAGGCGGGTCGGATGCCGGACCCTGTCACCGAGGGGCCGCCGGCCGGCAAGGGGCTCGGCCGGTCTGGAGGCGGCCGGGCGGGGGTGCGCCTGGCGGTGGCGCACCGCCCCGTGGGGGGAGGGTCAGTCGCGCTCGGTGGCCAGCCGGACCGTCTGCTCGCCGTGGCCGTAACGGGCGAGCGACTGCGAGCAGGCGAAGTGGGAGTCCACCGGCTCGCCGGTGGTGAGGTTGTGGCCGGTCAGGCGCCAGCCTCCGATCCACACGCCAGAGTCGCTCTTGTGGAACGGCAGGACCTGGGTGGCGGTGCCGACCCAGCTGGTGGACCGCGCGCTGCCCTTCATCGTCCGGGTGACCATGATCCGGTCGCCTTCGGCCGGGAAGAACATGGAACCTCCAATGGGGAAGTGGGGTTGGGGGCCGCGCTGTGCGCGGTCGCGGGAAGCGCGTGGCCGGAGCCGAACCCGACTGACGCTTAAGAATATACCTCCAGTGAGTGGGGGTTGCAAGGCTTAAGCGTCAGAGGTGAGGTGTTGGTCGGGCTGCCGCCGGAGGCTTGGCGGAAGGCCGCCGTGCGGGAGCGCCGGGGCCTGCCGTACGCGTTCACCGCGCGGCGTGCCGAAGGTGGCGTGCCAGGCTCCACCTGCACCACTCGGGCCACTGCGGGAGCGCACGACCGGCAGCCAGCGCTGCGTTGCTGCGTCGCACGTCCTCGGCCTGATTGACGTGCATGACGGCGTTGATCCGCATCTGCTCCAGTGGGGTTCGCAGGTCCTGATGCCAGGCGTAGGGGCGCCAGCGCACATGTGTCGCCCCAACGGAGACGATCTCGCCGGCGAACGCGTGGCGGGTCCGGGGGCCGGGCCGGTGCTCGGGCAGGAACTCGACGTGCATGCCCGGCAGGACGACGCCCGGCCCGGCGATGATGCCTGGCACCCCGTCCCACAACTCCCCGCCCCCGTCATCCTCCTCGTCGCTCGCAAGCTCCTCGTCCGCGTCCTCTTCGGGCTCCGTATCGGCGCCGGCTGGTTCCACGGCGGCCTCGGCCTCCTCGGCGGCCAGCTGAGCGGCCTCGGCACGCAGCTCGGCGACGACGTCCGGGTCAAGGGCGTGAAGGCGGACCTGCTCGTCGGTGGGTACCCAGCCGCGCGGGCGCTTGCGCCACGTGTAGCGGACGCCCTCGACGGCGGCCCACGCCTTCCAGCGCCGCTCCTCACGCTCCTCCTCGGCGCGACGTACCTCCCACTCGGCCCACCACTTCTCCCGCTCGATGCGGCGGCGCTTCTCTTCGGCCAGGAACTCATCTCGGCGCCGGCGCCACTCCTGCCCATACAGCAGCGGGCGCAGGGGCATGCGCTCCTGCTTGCGGGAGTACGCCACAGGCGCGGGCTGCTCCGAGTCCCACACAAGCAGGGCACGCAGCCCGTCGGCGGTCGCCTCGATGCGGCAGGAGCCGTCGGCGGCCGCCACCGTGGCGAGGAAGCCCGCGCCTTCCAGTGCGCTGATCCGGCCAGCGGCCACCCGAGCCCCGGCCCGGCCGGGACGGGTGATGCGGCGCGCGATGCCGTCGGCGTCCCGGACGAGCTCGCCGGCCGCGGCCCGGCGGACGGCCTCGGCGTGCTGGGCCGACCAGCCCAGCTCCTTCGCCTGCTCTTCGCGGCGCCACCGCTCACGCCAGCTGGTGACAGGTGCCGTCTCGAGGGACCCGGTGCCATCGGCGGGCTCGGCGGTATCAGCGCCCTCCCCTGCGTCGGCCGGTGCGGGCGGCTGCTCACGGACGCGCTCGCATGCCCCGTTGCGAATGGACGTCACCGGGCGGCCGCCCGAGTAGCGTACGGAGACCGTGAAAGCGAATCCGCCCAGTTCAGGGGCCTGCTCGATTGCGTCGGCCTGAGCGGCGACGGTCTCGTGCGCGCCGCGGGTGTACAGGACCACGAAGGTGTGAAGCCGCTCGCCGCCCCGGTAGAAACCCTTGACGCGGAAGTCCTTGCCACGCCCCTGGGACAGGCCCAGTCGGCGCAGGACACGGGCTATGGCGACGGCGGGGGACTTGGGCTGGGGCATCACAGCCACCGAAGCAGCTCCTTCAGAGATCTCGGAGGCGCCGGTCGGCCCCCTACGCGGGGCAGGCCCCTGCAGGTGAGTCGGGCCGTGTCCAGGACGACCGCGTGTCAGCGGGAGGGGCGGCAGGTATCCGGGTGGCCGGTGTGGAGGAGAAGTGGTGCCGGCACCGCTGGCGGCGAGCTTGCGGCGCTTCATCGGGGCGAGCGCGCCGACCGGGAACACTCGCGCGCGGGGCGCTCGCCGTCCGCCGCGAGCGCGGCACTGTCGCGGCGGAGGATGGACAGCAACCGCGCGAGGTCGGCGGGCGGCTGCTCGCGCAGGATGCCGTGCGCGGGCTCGGCGTGAGACGGGGCATCCGCACCGCTGGCGTGCCACTGGCGCACGGTGTCCGCGGCCTCGTCACGGTGCGGGACGCCGACCACGTTGTTGACGCGGCCCTTCGCAGTAACCCAGCCGTAGGCGACGGCGGGGCCGAGGCCGTTGCGGAACGTCCAGCCGATCGGCACTCGGGAGTCGCCGCCTCCGGACAGCACGGCCTGGAAGTGGCGGGAGCGGGAGTCGCACAGGAGGGCGAGCATGCGGGCGAGGATCTCGCTGCGGACCATGTCGCGCAGGTCCTCCATCGCCGAACCGGCGGCGGGCTGCGCCGGCTCGGCCTCACCGCGCGTCTCGTTGGGGCCGGCGACATACTCCAGGCTCCCGAGCAGACGCCAGCCGAAGGCGGCCAGAGCATCGCGCATGCTCGCGATCCCGTGCGGCAGGGCGATCAGCGCGAAGGCGTCCGTCTCGCCGCGTCGGCGAATCGAGATGCGGTCCTCGCGGTAGCCGGGACTGGCGAGAACGCTCGCGCACGTGACGAGGAAGCGGGCCTCGCCGGAGGTTGGTGACATGGGATTCCTCTCAGTGTCTGTCACCGGGCCGGCCTGCGGACCAAACCCTGGCCAAGCGACTGGACTCCAGATGACGGGCGGCGTGGGGCGCCACACCAGGTGAGGTGCAGTGCGGGCCCGGGGAGGTGTCGCTCCCCGGGCCCGCTGGGAGGGCCCGACCGGCTCTGTGCCGCCGGTCGGGGCATGGCTGCTACTGGCGCTTGGCCGCGTTGCTTGCGATCTGCTCGAAGAAGCCGACCAGCAGGCTCATGAGCTGCTCGCCAGCCGACCCGTTGCCGACCGCGGCCGCCGACGTGTCCGGCGAGGAGGCGGGGGCTCCGGCATACACGCGCAGCAGGTCGCGCACGATCCGACGCGTCTCCTCGGGCCTGATCTCGGGGCGGTTGACCCCGGCGCGGTCGGCTGCCGCATCCATGTCGGCCGCGGTGATGCGGTCGACGTCGGACGGCAGGATGCGCCCGTTGTAGCTCGTGACCAGCTCGAACGCGATCGCCGTCGCCTTGCGCCGACGGTTGTGGTCCTCGTAGACGTGCTCGGGAAGGCCGGACGGCAGGGAGTGCTGGGCCAGCGGCAGCAGATCGGGAAGGGGCATACAGGCTCCGGTCGTTCGGGTTGCGTACGTGTTGCGTTGTACGGACGGGCAGGCGGGATCGCCGCGCAACCAGGCCCGTGCCTGGTCGGGTGTGCAGCCCTCGGTCAGAAAGGCCAGCTGAGCGGCGACGTCCTTGGCATTGATGCGTGAGGCGAGTTCGGCGGCCTCGTCGTGCACCGCGTCGTGTGCGGCCCAGAAGTCCAGCTCGGGGCGGGCGCCGTTGTTGAACGCGCTCGCGGCCCGGGCGTGGGCGTATTCCTCGACCTCCTCGTCCAAGTCGCCCTCGCCAACGCAGAATTCCGCAGCGAGGGCTTCCAGGACGGACGCGGGCAAGGTGGGGTGCGCGGCATGCTTCCTTTCGGCTGGGTTCTCGACACCCTCACCTTCTGACGCTTAAGAGTATACGCATTGGGTGTGGCGAATGCAAGTCTTAAGCGGCGTATTGGGGTGCTGTCAGGCCGTGTTGCCGCAGTTCGAGCCCAGGACCCAGACGAACGAGGTGGTGCCCAGCTCGGTGGTCTGCCGGGCGAACAGCCTCCCGGCGGCACGGTGGTAGGACGCCTCGCTGTCACCGTCGCGCAGGATGGTCAGCAGCGCGGCTCGGACCTCGTCCACCGTCAGGACGGGCGGGTAGTCCTCCTCTCGCTGCAGCTCCTGACGCGACAGCTGCCGCGCGAGGTCGCGCAGGGAGGCGAACTCGTAGCGAGGGTTGGGGCCGCGGGGCGGCAGACGCAGGAACGGTAGTGCGCAGTGGGCGGGCGCGAGCACCAGGCGGGAGACGTCCACCGCCCGCACGGGCGAGCCCGGCAGGGCGCTGTCGAGCGGAGGATGCCAGGGGACGAACCGCATCGCTGCGCGCCCGTCCTCGCGCCGTCGTCCCAGAGCGGCGCGTGCCTGGGCGTCGGTATAGGGCCCGAGGCCCTGGGCGTACAGGTAGTTGATCCACTGCCCGTTCCAGCGGTGCCACACCTTCTCGCTGGTCGTGGAGTACATCCGGTCTCGGTCCCAGAACCGCAGGGGCCGGGCGGGAAGGGGCTTGTCGACAGGCGTGAGAAGTGCCGGAGTCATCTGGGTCTTTCGGTGACGAAGGGGAGATGGGCGCCGGTGGGGCGTGCCGGTTCAGGGCGAGACCTGCTGGGCGTCGGGGGTGTGGTGGCGGTCGAAGAGCGCGGCGGCCTGTGTCCACCACCGCTCGCGCAGCGAGGCGTCCTCGCGGGCCTGCCGGCACTGGCCCTTGTGCTGGCCCATCCCGCCGGTGAGCGGGGTGAACAGGTGGGGGACGGACGGGACGAGGAGGTCGATGTAGTCCTGGCCGCCGAGAAAGATCACGTCCGCGTCGTCCAGGCCGAGCGCGGCCGTCTGCACACTCAGACCGTCTGCGGTGATCGCCTCCGGGTCGCCCGGCCGCACGTCGTAGCGGCGCAGCTTGCGCGTCAGGGGGACGAGCCCGTGCAGCGCCGAGACGATCCGGATCAGTGGCGGGGAGGTCAGGGCGTCGGCCGCGCCGCGCAGGGAGAGGTGATATCCGCCCGTGTACAGCTCGCCGGCCGGATACCAGCGATCGGGGTCGGGCTGCTTGTTCTGGCCGCAGGCGACCAGCACGAACTTTCGGCGCCGCACGTCGATCCCGCCGCGCTGACGGGCGTACGCCCGGCCCTCGGCGGTGAGGTAGAGCGAGCGCGGGTCGCCCGGGTAGGCGGTGACAAAGCCGGTCCGCCGGATGCCCTCCAGTGTCCGGGCGTTGAACCACTCCTCACCGTTCCCAGCGGTCTCCCGTGAGGGCACCAGCTGGTCGGGGCGGCGTGCGGCGGTCAGGACCGCCTCGTGCTGGCGGGCGGGCAGCTTGGGCGCGATGCCCGGCGCGGCCGGGGCGGGTCGGCCGTGCTGGGCGATCCAGTCCGCCAGGGCCTGGTGGCCGGCCGGGGTCATGATGGGCGTGCCGCCGTTGTAGCGGATCAGGCGGTCGCTATGGAGGCGGGCCAGCGCGGCCGGGTGGCCCCGGACGATGCCGTCCTCGTTTTCGGCGAGGATGCGCGCGCCGGTGGGGCTGAGCGTCATCTGTTTCCTTCCGCGTGGGGGGCCCGGCCGACACCAGCGCGAGCGCCGACCGGGCTGGGATATGAAGGGCAAAAGGGGAGCGGTGGTGAGCCGGGCCCGGCTGACTGCGGCGCGGGTGTGGCGTCGGCCGCCGTGACGGGCGCGCCCCTACCAGGCGACGCGCACGAGGTAGGAGCCGGCCGGGGCGACGCCCTTCTGGGCGAGGTCACTGAGGATCACGCCGGGGTGCGGGTCGCTGCCGTCCCCCGACAGCCACAGGTCGAGGTCCTGGCGGTCGTTGGGAGTCAGGCCGGGCTGCTCGACGAGCCGGCCGTCGCCGTCCGCCCGGGTGTGGGTGAGCGATGCGGTGACCTCGTACAAGCAGCCGTTGCTGCCGTCCAGCGCTACCACGGCGGAGTACGGGCGGCCGTAGTGCTCCCGCGCGTACTCCTCGAGGGCGCTGTGATCGAGCAGATGGAACGCTCCGACCTGCGTGCGCAGCCGCGGCGCGGGTGCGGGACGGCAGGCCTCGGCACCGTCAGCGTCGGCCGGCGGACCGTCCTGCAGCATGTTCCGGCAGGCGTCCAGGGCGCCGAGCACCAGCCGGCCGAGCAGGCTGTTGCCCTCGGCGGCCAGCCACCTCTCCACGGTCGTGCCGGACGGCAGCTCGGTCAGGCGCTGCGCTACGTCCAGGACATCGACCAGGGGCGTGCCGTCCTCGTCGCAGGCCGAGTCGTAGCTGCCGATGCCGGGCACGTGGGCGACGTAGTGGCCGACCGTGGCGTGGGGGTCCTGCCAGATCTCAAAGGCGGCGCTGGGCGCGTCGCGGCGCAGTGTGTCGGCCAGCTCCGCCGACTTGCCGACGCTGGCGTCGTCGGTTCCGTAAAGCTCGCTGAGCTGCAGCGTTGTCGGCTGCCTGCGGCCGTACTCCAGCCGCAGATCGGCCTCGGTGATGGCCTTCAGCGCGGCCGGCCGCTCCGCGTCGTTGATCGCGTAGATGAGGAGCTGGAGGGAGGCAGAGGACACACAATTCCTTTCGTCGGACGATGGGGGAAGCCGGCGGGGGCCGGGAGCTGGCGGCACCGCGTGGGGAACGGACGCCGGGTGCGGCGTTTGGCGTGGGACGCGTGGGCCGGATCACCAGATGACGAGACGGACCACGTGCGCCAGCAGTGCGGTCAGGCACGCCTGGGTGACGGGCTGGTGCCAGGTGACCTCCAGGGTTGAGGCGGGGTGGTAGCGCGTGTCCTCATGCCGGAGCACCGTGCGCTGACCCTCGTGGCTGAACTCCGTGTGCGGGATGCCGGGAAGGCGCTCGGGAAGCTCGGCCGTCTCCACCGAGGGGGCGTTGCCTGCGGCGTCGGCGATGTCCGCGGCCAGGTACCGGAGGCGCCAGTCGTCGTGAGCGCACAGGTCGTGGCACCGCAGCGTGGCCACAGGCGGGCCCCCGGCCCGGCCGTGCACAGCGTGCTCGGTGACGCCGCCCGAACGGCTCGTGTGAACGGGCACGTCCTGGGCGTCGGGGTCGCTGCGCACCAACCAGAACGCCTCGCCCTCGGCATCGACAAACGTCCAGCTGAACTGGACCCTGAAGTCGTCACGCAGGTCCGGCCAGTTCACCGAAACGCCCGTGCTCATGTTCTGCCACGTCAGCAGCTCCACGTAGCTGCGCCCCTGCGCGGGATCTGTCAGTAGGGCCCCCGGTGTCAGCGGCCACGGTCGGATACGGCCCAGGCACAGCGGCGAGCCGGCTGGCCACTCGATCGGCTCGTGCTTTCGCGCCGCCTCCTGCACGGGGCAGGTGCTGCACGAGGCGCGCCCCATACGGCAGCGCTCGTAGCCGCCCCAGCGCTGCCGCCCAGTGCGGCTCTCGAAGAGCGAGGCGAACCGGATCGGCAGCAGCCCGCACTGGTTGCGGACGTCCATGTGCGCGTTCAGCGACAGACGGTTCCACCCCTGGCCGTCCGGACCACTGGGATACGGGTCGGGCTGGGGAAGGAACAAGGGCGACACGGTGATCTCCACAAAGACAGGGCTGGGGGTTGGCTCGGCGGTGGCGGACGGAAGGACGCGAAGGAGACGGCGCTGTGGCGGCTTCAGCGGCCGGCGACGGCCTTGTACGGCTTCAGCGCGTGCAGTACGGCCGACCCGAGGAAGGTGGAGCCGTCCCCGCTCAGCCAGTCGGCGACCGTCGTGCCTTCGGGCAGCGCAGACAAGCGGTCGAGGAGCTCGGGCAGGTTCACGTGCGGGATGCCGTTGAGGTCGCACCCGGTCTCCACGGTGCCGACGGCCGGCACGTGGGCGACGTAAGAGCCGTCCCGGTCCTCCGATGGGTCCTGCCACAGCTCGAACACGGCGCTCGGTGCTCGCTCGATCAGTCGCCGGGCGACCTCGTCCCACTGCCCGTCCCACTCCTCGTAGGTGCCGTAGAGCTCGCCCAGTGCGAGCGTCGCTGGGGTGTCGGTGCGGTCGAATCCGAACTCCAGGCCCGCCTCGGACAGGATCTGCAGAGCCGTCCTTTGGTCGGTGACGTCGGCGGCGTAGATGTAGACCTGCAGGGGCGACTCGGCCATGGCTTCCTTTCGGCAGGGGGCGGGGGGTGGACGGCGGCCGTGCCGCCGGGCGGGGAAGGATCAGCCGCAGGCGGGGCGGGCGGCCCGGCAGTCAGGACGCCCGGGCGCATCCGGGCGTGCGGGGGATCGCGAGCAGCAGGGCGCCGGGCGGGTAGACGGTGCAGCCGTCCACCACGACGTGGCCACTGCCGGGGGTGATGCCCATGTAGAAGGCGTTGTGCGCGCACCAGTCGCAGTGACCGGCGTCAAACGGGCGGGCTCCGTGCTGCTGGACCTTGGGCGTGCCGGTGAAGTAGCTGACCCACTGGGCGCGCTGGTCAAGGGGGGCGAGGGTCCGCCGGTCGTGGTGGGGCTGGCAGGTGCCCAGCACCACGTCGCCGGGGCGGATGTCCGCGGCCGGGACGACCCGAACCGCGGCCGGGTCGAAGCTGCCCGGGGTAGGAGTACCGACCTTCACGCCGGTGGTCGGGCCGGTGGGGATGTAGGAGACGGGCGCCGTGACGTGGACGCGGTACAGCGGGATCGGCGTGGCGGTCAAAGCGTGCTCCTTGGTGGCGACTTCCTGCCATGTTGACGCTTAAGACTGTACTTCAACGCGACGTGGTATGCAAGTCTTAAGCGTCATGCGGGGGTGGAGTGGCCGGGGCGCGGCGGCCCGCCGGAAAGCCGTGGCCGCGCGCCCGCCGAGAGGCGGACCGCGCGGCCTGGCGGGAGCTCAGTGGTGCGCGGCCGAGCGCAGGCCGTAGACCACCAGCGCCCAGACCACCGCCGACAGCGGCAAATGCCCGCCCTGGAAGGCAAGGGAACCGATCAGGAGCGGCACCAGCACGAAGACCAGCGCCACATCGCCCACCGTCGCGGCAGCCGACCAGCCGAACCCGGTGCGGGTCGCTTCGCCGCGCCGGGCGCGGGGGTTGAGGCCGAAGCGGAGCATGCGCGCCGCGAGTACGACGAGTCCCGCCAGGATCAGCACCGGCCATGCGCCCGGCGTCGCCAGAGACAGCGCCGCCCCGGCCAGCGCGGACGCCTGTGCGGCACGGTGCAGCGCGTGGCGGCACGCGCGTGAGCGGTGACGGGTGACGCACGGGCGTGCGGCCGGTCGCGGGACGGCGGGCGTCGTGACGGTGCTGCTGGGCACGGTGCGTTCTCCTAAGACTGGTTGGCGAGGCGCCGGTCGATCAGGTGGCCGACGAGGGTGGGCGGGCCGCATGGCCCGCCCGGGTGGGTCAGATGACCCGCATTCCGAACAGGCGGGGGCTGGTGTCGACTGCGCCGCAGATCTCCTCGGCGCAGTCGCCGCACAGGTTGGGGCAGCCGCACTCGCTGGTGAACACGTGCCAGCCCGCGTCGTGGGCGTCGTGAGTGCCGTCGTCGCCGTCGTCGAAGAACGGCGAGCGCTTGCCGCACTGGTCGCAGGTGATGAAGTCGAACTCGGTCACCGTCATCCGGATGTTGGTCTGCTCGGCGATGACGGCGGTCATGAGATCACTCCCTGCGGATGGTTCCGGCGGCCGCTCCCCGTGCCGCCTGCTGACGCTTAAGATATTACTTGCGGTGCTGCTCGGATGCAAGTCTTAAGCGTCATTGCTAGGGAGTGGGGGCAGGACCGGGCGGTCAGGCCCAGGAGACCTCCCGGCCGTGAGCCGCGCACCACTCGGCCAGGGCGTGCAGGTCGAGCAGCCGCCGCCGGAGGTATCCGGCTGAGCGGCCGCCGTCGTAGTGACGCCCGGACTGCGTCCACGGCACGCCTGGATCCTCGGGCGTCAGCGCCAGGGCGATCAGTACGCGCCCGAGGAAGAGGTCGGCCGCCATCTGGCCCCACGCGTCCTGACCCTTGCCGCTGTCCAGGCCGAGCGCTGACAGCAGGAGCTGGGCGTTGGCGCTGTTCGCCTCGACCTCCGGGGCGCGGCCGTCAGGGTCGAGCGGCTCGACCAGGAGTGGGGAGTACGGGCAGATGTCCGGCAGGACGCAGCCCGGCAGGGGCCTGCGCGTCCCGGCGCGCTCGGCATCCTCGGCGGCCCGTACGGCCGCGCCGTAGCTGCCGAGCACGGCGGCCTGTTCCGTGGCCGGTGCGCAGCCGCATGTCACCACATATGCCAAAGCCTGACGGTGCTCGGCGGTGAACAGGACGGACATGCAGAACCTTCCAAACTGAGGGGAGAGCCGCAGGCAGGCGGCGGACGAGCACAAGCGGACGCCGGCGTGTGTGGCCGGCGTCGGCGAGCGGGTGGGGTGCCGTACGGAGCGCAGGCACCCCGCCCCAGCGGGTCAGCCGAGGTCAGCGACGAGCGCCGTGGCGTTGTCGTGACGGGGATCCGGCGAGCGAACCGCCCGGTTGACGAGCCGCGCCGCGGTCTCGCGCGGCTGCCCGTCCCTCAGTGCCCCGGTCAGGTCCCAGCTGTGGTCCTCGAAGGGGGAGTAGACGCCGTCGGAGAGCAGCACCAGCCGTCCGGGGCCCTTGACCGGCTCCGCCTCCCCCAAGGGTCCGTGCGTGCCGTCGTCGGGGTGGCGGCCGAGGTGCGAGGCGACCAGGTTGCGGTACCACCGCGGCGCCTTGCGGCCCTCGGCGCGCGCGATCTCGGCCCAGTTGTGGTCCACGGTCAGCGGCTTGCCGTTCCAGTACGCGCGGGCGTCGCCGGTCCAGGCGACGCGCAGCACCCCGCCGGGCAGCCACACCGCCACGACCGCCACCGCGCTCGGCTCGTCGTCGCTGTCGGGGTCGTGCCGCTGCTCGGGGCCCTCATGGTCGACGACGGCGCGCACCGCGGCGAGCGCGGCCGCCGGGCTGCCGGTCTGCGCCGCGATCCGGGCAAGCAGGCGGGCCTTGTCCCGGGTCCAGGCGCGCACCTTGGCCGTCGAGCCGATCCCGTCCAGCAGGACGAAGGCGCGGTTGCCGCCGTCGGTGGCGGTGGCGGTCGCGTCGCACTGGTGGCTACGGGTACCGATGCGCTGTGCGGTGGCGTACGAGGTGGTCACGGTTCTCCGGATCAAGTTGTGAGGAAGTCGTCTGACGCACGGGGGGCTCGGCCCGCGTGACGGGAAGCCGGCGGTCCACCCCTCGGCTTGGTGACGCTTAAAATAATACTTGCGGGCTGGCGTTGATGCAACTCTTAAGCGTCAGAATGGTGGGTGGTGTGATAGCCCGCAGTCTGGGCGGCGGCCCCGGCCGGCAGGGGTACAAGCTGGGTCCCTGGGTCCTCAACCGGCCGTTTCCCCAGGTGAACACGTTCATCTGGGTCCTGGGTCCACCTGGGTCCACCTGGGTCCGGCATTCGGAGCCACCGTTGCCGGTGTGCGCCGGCCAACCCTCGAGACATTCCGCAGACGCAGGTGGTTGCGACGGCGCCGCCTGTCCTACGCCCCTGCCAGTGCGCGGACCGGCAGGGCACCCGCGCCACCGGATTTCGGCAGGGGAGCGTCCCGCCCGCCGCAGGAGCGCGGCCGTGCGCCCAGTGGTCAGGGACCGTCGGACGGCCGCGTGAATCCTTCGGCGGACAGGCGGGCCACCACGTCGTTCAGGCCGATGCCGCCGGAGTCCTTCGCCTCGTTCACCGTGTCGGCGATGATCTGCAGGATGCGCTCATGCGGCTCAGCCGGAGCAGCGGCCCACCACATCTCGCCGATCGGCTCGCGCAGGTACCGGCCGATGATCACGGCGTAGTGGTCCGTCTCAGGACCGTGCGGCAGAAGGCCGCACGAGACGTCGATGCCTTCTTCTTCATCGCGGCCGGGGGCGCCGCACACCTTGCGGTCAGTCACGGCGCCCCCTCAGAGATGCGACCACTTGCCGGACCGCTCGAACGCGCCGGTGGCGAGGTTCACCACCAAGTGGTCACCGTGGTTCGGGGGATCGCTGCGGGCGTAGTCGGCCAGCAGGGCACAGAAGCGCGCATCCAGCGCGGCCTCCTTCGATCCGTCCTTCACGTCCGCGAACTCGATCGGCACCGGCTTGTCACGCCCCTTGACGTGGAGGTAGACCGACTCGTCGTCCCAGTACACCTGGTCGTCGTAATTCGGGTTGGTTACGAACTCCACGTGTGTCACGGACGGTTCGCCGGGCTCGCGCGCGCACATAGTGCGCAGCACAGCCAGCAGTTCGACCTCGATCAACCGGGCCGCCTCGCACATCAGCACGTTCCCGACCATGCACAGTTCACTGCGGCTCCAGTGGGCGACCATTGCCCGTACACGCTCCGGGACGGCGAAGAACGCGGCATCCAGGCGTGGCACCGGAGGCTGTGCGAGGGGACGGGCGGTGAGCGTGACGACGTCGCCGGGGACGAGCGGAGCGCGGGAGCAGACGGCCGGCTCAGGGGCAGCGGCCCGGGTGGCTGCGGGTGTCACGCCGACGCCGGGGCGGTGGTTCATGGGGCTTCTTTCCGGGGCGGGGCTGCCCGGCGCGCAGGCCGGGCAGCGTACAGCTTGGGACAGGCGGGCAGCGCGGCGGCTTCGACGGCCGCGCCTGCGACCGGATCAGGCAGCGCCGAGGGCGGTCACGGTGTCGGCGAAGCGGCGCCAGGGGTAGCCGGAGTTCTCGGCCGACCACGCGGGGGCCCGGGACACCAGCACCGGGGCGAGCGCCGCGACCTTGTTCTCCGGGACGACGCCGTACGCCAACAGCCGCCCCGCGCCCTCGTACAGGTCCAGGTGCCAGGCATCACCGAGGCTGTAGGCCACCACCCGGACGTCTCCCCCCGGCTCGTACGCGTAGTAGCTGCGGCGGTCGTGCCACCCCTCGCCCATGAACTCCGGCTCACGCCTTCGGGTCCCGGTGGTGCCCTGGTCGGCGACGGTGAACAGGTCCCGGAGGTTGCCGTTCGGGCTCAACGCCTCGCCGACGAGCCGGATCACCTCGTCGGCCGGGATGCCGTCCCGCTCGGCGAGCACGCCGAGCACGTTGCGGGCGTTGTGCACGAGGTCGCGGTTGCTGTCGGGCTTCCACGGCCGTCCGTCCGCCTCGTCCTGCTCGCGCAGCAGGCGGATCATGTGCCGGGCGCTCGCGGCGATCTGCTTCACCCGTGCGACGTGGTCGGTGCCGGGCCTTTCGGGCAGCGCCTCGACGGCGTCCAGGATCCGCGTGAGCTCGTAGCTCGTGTGCCGGACGGCCTGCGCCACGACCAGGTCGGCACGGTCCGTCAATTCGCGGGTGACGGCGTCACGGACGGCCTCGTCGTGCTGACGCAGGGAGGTGAGCAGGCCCATGTACCGGTCGCGTGTGGCGATGTGGTCGGCCTGCAGCATGTCGAATCCGGCGTTGAGGACCTCGAGGTCGGACAGGTGGTCGAGCGGCTCGCCGGTGGCGGCCGCGTACTTACGCAGTGCGGCGACCCGGTCGGCGGCGGTGGTGTGAGCGGTTGTCAACGGACTCCTCGGGGGTGGGCAGGGCGTAGGGGTGGGCGGGCTCTGGTGCCGTACCGGTCATCGCATGGTTCGGCTGTGCGGGCACGCCGCGTCGTGGTCGGTCACCACGCCCGCGAGCACAGGCAGGGTGTCGCCGTGCTCGACATCGCACAGGTGCTCGCCGCACGCGTCATGGATCAGCTCCATGTCCCTCTTGGCCGGGTCGGCCGAGCGGCGCATCGGATAGTCGTCCCAGGGCACGTTCTGGGCCATCGGGTCGTTGGACAAGGCGGTTGTCTCTTCCGGGTGCGGCGCTGGGATGCGCGAGGTTGGGGACTAGTCGTGAGCGGGGTCGGGGCAGCCGGAGTCCGCGCAGTCGTCGAGGTGAAGGCAGTCCGGGCAGGTCACGACCTTGCGGTAGCCGCCGTACGGGTGGGCTCCGGTGATGCCCTTGCCGTACCAGCCGCACCAGGCGGGATTGGTGAGTCCCTGGTACCCGTTGCCGAGATCCACGGTGATGGGCGAGGTGGCGATGATGTGCCGGTACGCGGTCGCGTCCTGGGCGTTCATGGTGCTCCGTACGGTCGAAACCGGCAGTGCGGTCAAGGGGGGAGGGGCGCGGTGTGCAGCCCGCGCCTCATCCCCTGAGCGCGGTCAGAATGCTCCGCTCGACGTCGTCGCCGACGCCCGAGCGCGCCGCGTACTCGGCCTCGACGACCCTGCCGTCTCGACAGCCGCCGATGCCGAAATCGTCGTAGTCGAGGGCCCGCTGCGCCGACTCGGTGTCCGCGAGCGCGTCCAGGACTGCCGTGAGCAGCTGGTCCCGGCTGGCCTTCGCGGCCAGTTCGCGGATGGTCTTGCGGCGCTCGTCGGGGCTCATCTGCGTCCTTCCTTGCGTCATTCGGAGTGGAGCAGCCGCCGTGGGGGCGGCGGGCCGGGGCCCCGCGCCGGAGCGCGGGGCCGGTCCGGTCAGACGGTGGTGCGGCGGATGGTGTACTTGCGCGCGTCGTACTGGCGGACCTTGGCCAGGGCGAGGCGGCCGTTGACGGTGTTCTCACCGCCCAGGGTCATGGCGTGCTCGCGGGCCACGCCGCGCCAGATGTCCGCGTCGATCTCGGCGATCTTGCGCAGCTGCGCCTCGGCCTCGGTGGTGTCGGCGTCGTCGTCCAGGACGATGACGGTGTCGTGACCGGGGACGATGACGAGGTAGCCGTTGTCGTCGATGAGGCGCAGCTCCTGCACGATCTGCCCTTTCCTAGAGGTGGCGGGCGGGGTGTTCCCCGCCCTATTGACGCTTAAGACTATACACGCAAGGAGTCCTGCGTGCAAGCCTTAAGCGTCATAGCTCGGAGGGGTCACCCAACCGGGACGCTGCCCATCCGCGTCACGCACTCCGGCACCACCCACCGGTGCGCATCCGGATTCACCGTCTTGCGGACCGTGGCACGCCCGCCGAGGGCACCCATGAGGCGCCCGCAAGCCCTCGCAAGCGGCCACGGGCCGTGCTCCCAGGAATCGTTCGGCGCGCACCCCAGCGTGACCGCATACCGGCCGTCCTCGCGCAGCTCGGGCAGGAACCGCCACTTCCTGTGGAACCCCTCCCAGTACGCATCCACCGCAGCCTGCGGGTGTGTCGCGTACGATTCGCGCACGATCTTCACGTCCGGTCGCCCGAGCGCCCACGTAACTCGGTGCGGCTTGTCATCCAGGTAGGCGAAGACATCCGGGTCCGCGGACGTAACCGTCCATACCTCCTCCTCGGTCCACAGGCCGCCGTCGGCCGCCGGAAGTTCCTTCGGTCCCACCCCCGCGACCACGGCCGTCTGTGTGGCGTCGGCGTTGTCCCTCAGCCATACGCCGCCCATCACCTCGACGAAGCCGGCCCCCGGGGACCACGGCTCGGGAGCGCTCGCGAATGCCGCCTCGCTGAAGACCAGGTCCACCTCGACCAGGTGCCGGAACGGCTCGGCGCTGGCTGGTGTCTGCCGCGCTGCGCGGAGGATCTGGCGGGTGAGGCTGCGGTTCATGGCATCGACTCCCTGTCTGTGGTGTTTCAGGCCACGTCGACGAACGACGCTGCCGCCTGGGCCCACGCGAAGCGGGCGCAGTGGTTCTCCGGTTCAGCGGCGGAGCAGAACAGCGCCCGCTTGAAGGCCTCGCCGCGCAGGCCGTCGAACCCGTAGCGGGCGATGGCCTCGGCGCGCACCCGGTCGGCCTCGTGCGGCGTTACGAGCGCGCCGGTGTCGTACATCGAGATGTACAGGGCCAGGCCGGTGAAGCCGAGGTTCATCAAGGGCGTTCCCTTTCGGTAGTCCACTGGTTGCGGTGCGCGGGCTGACGTTCAGGCGCGGTTGAGGTGGATGGCGGCCGCCACCGGCATGCCGCTGCGGGTGCGGCCGCCCACGGTCACGGTTACGGCGCGCGGGCGGCGCCGCTGACCGGCGCCGTAGGTCGCCAGGAGCGGAGCGGTCACCGTGCTGACGGCCGTGCGGCCCGGCCCGCCGCTCCAGCTGACGGTGATCTCGTGGGCGTGCTTGCCCTGGCCCGTGCGCACGGAGAACTTCACGCCAGGGAAGGTCTGGCGCAGCACGGTGCGCAGGTGTGCGGAGACGTACTTGGTCGGCAGGGTGGCCCACACGGTCTCGTTCAGCTCGTCCTCGCCGACCACCGGGCGTACGGAGGTGTGCCGCACGTGCGTCACGCCGGGGCGCTGGGCCCCCTTGGCCCACAGCTCGTACCGGGTGGCCGGAAGGCCACGCAGGACTGCCAGGACGCAGCGGCCGCAGGAGCAGGGTCGCACGGTCCACCTGCCGTGGTCTTCGGTGGCGGTCCCGTGGTACGTCACCTCGGTGCCAGCAGGCAGCCGGAGCGCCAGGTAGGCGGCGGTCAGGGGCTTGGTGGCGAAGGCGGCGACAGACACGGTTCCTCCTTTGGTGCAGTGGCGGGACCCCCGCCGTGGCGACGCTTAAGACTATACAGGCAGGGTGATGTGCAATGCAAGCCTTAAGCGTCAATGCGGTAACCCGCTCCGTGTGAGCCTTCTGACGCTTAAGGCTTGCACTCAGGCTTCGGGTCACGTAAGATCTTAAGCGTCAGACGAGAGGGTCGGCGACAGTGCCGGCACCGCACCACGACCCGCCCGGGAGCCCCTGAACGTGAGCACTCAACGCACCTGCACCGCCGCAGTCGACGGACCGGTCAGTGTCGGTCGCCTGCACCCAGTTCCCGCCACGAAAGACCCCGCTGTGTCGTCCCCCGCCGTCACCCTGCCCTTCTGTCAGTTCTGCGGACGTGCCTTGGTCAGCCCCGCCTCACCGGGAGAGACCGAGCCGTATTTCGACCTCGCCCCCGGCGAGGAAGCGCCTGCGTGCGTGCCGGGGCACCGGCACGAGGTCGTCACGTGGGCCGAGGTGGCCGAAGAGGACGCTGGCCTCGACCTCCCGCTGACCACCTGACCGGCGCACTGCGGCGGGACTGAGCGCGCTCCATCGACCTCGGTCCGCGCTTCGACTCATCAGAAAGGAACCATGCGCATGCCGGAGTTCCCCATTGCGCTCGTCCCCATGGATGGCGGGTTCGGTGTCCACACCATCGGCTGCGACTGCCCCCAAGCCAGCGACCTTCCCCGCGGCGTCCGCGCACGCCGGTTCGCCGTCGGCTCGGTCGCCGAGGCCGTCGCCCGCCTCTACGGCGCCAGCGACCGCGACCTGGTGCCCCTGCTCGCCCCCGGCCAACTCCGCATCGAGCGCTTCGACTGCGCCCGCAACGTCCCCTTCGAGGCACCCGAGCCCCTGACGTGGGAGGAGCGGCACCACCACTACACCGCCCGGGCCGCATCGGCGATCTGGGCCATGGCCGAGCACGACCAGGCCCAGAACTCCAGCACGGCTGCCACCGTGCTCGAGGGCAGCCACGACGTCCAGCACCGCCCCCGGCCGGCCTGGCTGCCCACCGCCGGCCGTTTCAAGGCGCACGCCATCGCCGTCTTCCGCGCCCAGTTCTACGCCGGCTGCGTCGACGGCGTCGAGCACGAGCCCGGGCACGGAGAGCAGGAGGCCGTGCAGCGGGTCGTCCGCCAGGCGGAAGCACAACTGACCCAGGCCCTGCGGGTGGTGGCGAGCCGCGGTGAACAGCATGCGGACACGTTCGCCGCCGCCTACGCCGAGGCCGAGCGGGAGGCCGCGCACCAGTTCACCGCCTCCGTCGCCGACGCCTTGGCCCCCGTGTTCGCACACCGCACCGTACGCTCACGGACCGCATGACGAAGGACCTCGACGCGATGTTCAACTCCCCGCACGCGTACGAGATCGCCGTCACGGTCGACCTCCGCGACGTCCACGTCGGCGACCGACTCCGCTTCCTCACCCGCGACACCGGATTCGGCGGCCGCGGCGTACACCGGCGCACCGGAACCGTCACCAGCGTGACCACCCGGACAGTCACCGTCGACTGCGGCCCCGACGGCAAGGCGCGGCTGCGCAGCGCCGACTGGCGAGGGCGCGAACCGCTCAGGGTCCTTGTGCCGGACGAGCCCGTCGCCATCCGCAAGGAGGCCCCGGACGGCCGGATCCTCCAGGAGTACCCCGCCCGAGTGGTGCGCGCCGCCCGCAACGGACACGTGCACTGCCGCGAGACCGAGCACGGCAGCAGCTGCAACTACCCGCCGCGCGAAGTCGTCCACGACCACCATGCCATTGCCTCCGAGACCGGCACCCGGCTCCCCTGACGCAGGAGCCGGCCACGCCGGGCACCAGGCTTCGCACACACGGAAGGACACCGACATAACCCCCGACACCACCAAGCCCCCCACCCGGGCGCAGCGCCTCGCCCTGACCGGGGCCCTCGCCGACGACGAGGGCCGCCTCCCCGCTGATACCAACTCGCGCGTGCTTGCCTCGCTCAAGACGCTCGGTTGGATCACCTCTCCACCCGGGGCCGACCCTCAGGACGCCACCGGCCACCGCATCAACTCGGCAGGACGACGCGCCCTGTTCACCGCCACCCAGTGGAAGGCCCTGCAGGAGGCGACCGCCGAGGGCCAGCTCCCGGCAGCGACCCCCTGGCCCGCCGTGCAGGCCCTGCAGGGCGCCGGATTCGCCGAGTACCGCGACGCTGAGGGGCGGGTGCAGCCCCATGATCACGGAGGCCGGAACTCCGCCTACCTCACCCACCTTGGCCTTCGGGCCAGGCCCGTGCCGCCCGATCCAGCGGACAGCGGCTGCTGACGGCCGGCCGTTTCCCCGCCGACCGGGAGACCTCACCGCCGTTGACGCTTAAGACTTGCGTCGAATATCGAGAAGGAGTATAGTCTTAAGCGTCAATCGGCCGAGGTCCGCGCCGAAGCCCGACCTGGAAGGACCGTTCAGTGAGCCTGCGCATGCGACTGACCGTCTGGCACAACACGGACGTCGACGGCCGTTTCTATGGCTACCTGCCGGGCCACCCGATGCTGCGGACTTTCTCGTACACCACCGACGACGGTGCCCACGAAGCAGAGCTCAAGCGCGCCGTGACCCTGTTCAACAGCGATCTGGAGCTGTTGGATGGCACTGATCGCGAGATCGCTGCGCACTACCGCTTCCTTGGCATCCCCTCGTTCTCCAAGGGGGACGGGCTGAGCATCCGCCCCGGCGACGGCGGCCGCGAGAAGTTCTGGGCCAGCAACGGCAGCGATCTCCTTCCGCAGGACCGCCCGTTCACCCACCTCGCGCTGGGAGACGTGTGGGGCACCCACGCTCTCGGCCACCGCGTCCGCTACGCCATCCCGGCCATGGATTCCGGGATCCGCGAGGGGCTGTTCGAGACGGACGGCAGTGAGACGTCCGCCCAGGAGGAGATCGCCGCCCACCACGGGCGCGCCCCGCACGAGGTCATCGTGATCGCGGGCCCGCACCCGCCGTCCGCATCGCTCCCGCACTAGCAACGGGCACGAACATCCATCCGCCGACGGCCGGGCGGCCCCCTCACCGTCCGGCCGGCAACCCGCACCAACAGGAACCACCCATGCACACCCGTGAGCAGGTCGCGCGGCAAGCCGCGCACATGTCCGAAACGATGCACGCCTTCCTGCGCAGCTCCCGTTCCGGATGGGTCGCCATCCGCCTCGACGACGGCGGCAGCGACGGCGCCATCTATCCCGACCGAGCCAGTGCGGAAGGCGACCAGCGCGAGCCTTGCCTGGTCCTGCAGCTGCCCGAGCCGGTCCGGATGTATGGGCCGCCACCGGTCCCGGTCACCCACAACGAGTGCGCCGACCACCTTCGGTTCATGGCCGAACTGCTTGCGACCCACCCCACCCACACCCCGGTGACCCTCCAGGACGGAGGAGGCCTGCTCGGTCTTCCCAACGACGGCTCCTACTACCGCGCGCTCTTCCGCAAAATCCACCGGCAGCCCGGCCGGCAGGACATGCGTTCCACCGTCGTCAGCGGTGAGATGTACCGGGACCTCACCACCCACCTCGTGGGCGAGGGACGGCTCGCCTCGACTGACGGCCGCATTGTCCGGCTGAGCATCCGTGAGCGGCATCAGCCGCCCATCGAGATCACCTACACCCGGTGCGACACAACCGAGGCCGACTGACACCGGGGCCCTGCGTGGCGCGCGCGGCCCGACCCAATCTGCGCCCGCTGCCAACAGGCCGTGACCTTCCGACGGGCAGCCTGCGGGCGGGCCCCCACCGGGGCATCCCACTGACTACCACTACACCGAGAACCATCCGGCAATGGAGGATGTCCACGTGATCGACCACACCACCGCGGCAGGGCAGCAGCCGGCACCTTGGACGTGCGCCTGTGCTTTCACCAATACCAGCGGCACCGAGGCCTGTGGTGGCTGCCACCTCACCCGATCCGGCCAGGGCGGGGCGATGTCCCCCTGTACGTGCGGCTGCGACCCGACCCCGGGCGCCTACGGGGACTACGACACCCTGTCATCGGCCTCCCGCCAGCACTTCATCGACACTGGGCGGTTTCTGCGCCCCGGAGAGATCCTGGGCGCGGCGTAGTGCCAGGCCACGGTCACCGACCTGCATGCCTGCCCAGCTCGTGTCCGCGGCGCGGGCGCTGAGGAGGCTCTTGGACGCGGCTGAGCGCGCAGCCAACTCGACCGCGGACGGTCATGCATCCAGCTATTTGACGCTTAAGGGTTGCGGTTCGCGCAGCGGGGGTGTATAGTGTTAAGCGTCATCGGGGATAAGGGGTGACGCGCCGGAAGGCAGATGCAGCCCCTCCCTGTTGGCCACATGCGGACCTGGGCGCCTGATCAGCGTCTGGGTTGAAGGGAGGGTCGCTACCTCCTGGAGCTGGAGTGACTGGCGTGCACGCCCCGATTGGGGGAGGAACGGGTTCGAATCCCGTCGGCTCACTGGGTTCTCCCGCCCCCTCCCCCCCGCTTGGGCGGGAGGAACCCTGCCGCAGGCCCCCTCCCCTCCCCGGGGCCTGCGGCGCCGCCCCGTCATGGGGATGCAACTGGTCCGCCTCCTGTCGTCCTGCGATTAGGGTGCCGGACCGGTTCCGGAAGTCGGGGTTCGAGTCTGCGTAGAGGCGCTCCGGCTCTCCCGTCGCGGTCTCCCCTGCCCACAGTCGGGGGCGGCCGGCTGTCGCACCGCCAGGCGGTGCACAGGGGTGAGGGTCCATCCAGGGCGCGCTCGCCGAGATCCCGTCGCGCTTCCTGGGAGCTCCTGTTCCTGAGGAAGCGTGACGGCCGAAATGAACTCGCGGTCACTTCCGCGTGCCGGCCGCTCGCGCCCACCGCAGAGGCACCCTTGTGTGCCAGCAAGTGGCACCGACTGCCCTCGGGCTCTGGAGGCCGTTCCTGATGGAGGGGCGGCTGCACTCAATGACGCTTAAGGGTTTCGAGTCGAGTGAAAGTGAAGTATATTCTTAAGCGTCGAAGCGGCGCGGTATGGCGGGTCGGAGGGCTGATCGACTCCCGTTGGCGCCACCACCCGCGAAGCTTTCACCGCGATGAGCAGGAGATCTCATGAACAAGCCACTGATCAGCAGACGGGCTGGGATTCTCCTCGGCCTTTTGCTTGGCGCCGTTGCTCTTGCGGTACCTGTGTCGCTCCTCCTAGCCCTCCCTGTGCGAGTGGACGGAAGTTTGGGGTGCCAGCGGGACGGAGCTCCGCAGAACTCCTGCTCTGCCGCGTCCCCCGGCCACTGCGGCTCACTTCTCATGGGGTTGCATACGTCCCCATGAAGCAGTCCAGCCGCGTGCTTGAGCGGGTAGATCGCAAGGTCGAGGAGTGCGCACCTTGCGACCGTGCTACACCACATGGCCCCCCGCCCCGGACGTCCGCCGAAGCACGCCTGACAGTGAGGATGTACGTGAGCGTTCCCCGGCGGGGTCTGACCCAACGCCTGACTGACTCAGGGTCCTCAACGGGATCTGTCGGCTCT
>NZ_JBEXKG010000045.1:0-53170 GCF_040609555.1 Streptomyces sp. NPDC004658 | reverse complement strand
CGCACGACTACAGTGACGCACCCCGCAACCGCCGCTCGGCCACGGGCCTGAGCACGCCTCAGCGAGGCACCCCGCAACTGGCAGCCCGGGCGCCTCGCCCGCGCGGTCGGCGAGCAGGGCGAGGGCGCGCCGGCCGGCGACCGTCCCCCGCTTGTCGGCGAGGGCACCGCGCAGCCCGCCGGACGCCTCCAGTTCGGCACGAGCCCGGTCGAGTTGGCCGGTGCAGAGCGCGAGGATGCCCAACTCGTGGTGGAAGTAGGCCTGTTCGGTCACCTCGCCGGACAGCCGGGACGCTTCCGCACCGGACCGCAGGGCCCGTTCCCAGGCGCTCCAGTGGAGTCCGGCGGCGAAGGCGGGCGCGGCCGTGCGGGCCAGCCGTACGGCGCTGCTCTCCTCGCCCTCGACGGGCGGGGTGGTTCGCGGGACGACGGCGGCGAGCGCGGCCAGGACGGCGTCGGCCTCCGCGCAGACCCGCTCGGGGGTGACGGAGGGATGGCCGGCCCACCAGGCGTAGTGCCGGGCGGCGGTGTCGGCGTGGCCGGCGGCGTCGTCGGCGTACCCGGCGGCCTCCAGCTGGGTCTGCACGCCCGCCGCGAGGCGGTAGCGGGAGCCGACCGGGGAGACCAGGCCGCAGCTCGCCAGCTCACCGAGGGCGGCGTCCGCGTGGGTGTCGCCGACCAGCGCGGGCAGGTGCGCCTGGTGGGGTATCTCACCGCCGAGGGCGACGGCGAAGCGGAGGGTGGCGCGGGCGGAGGCGCTGAGCCGGGAGGCGAGCAGCGGGGCCGGGGCGGCGGCCTCGCCGAGGGAGGGCAGCGGGACCTCGTCCTCCAGGTCCACGGGCGGGTCGGCCGGCACGCGCACGTCCTCGAAGACGCCGTACTCGTCGACCGCGCCGGTGCTGGCCCGCAGGTGGTCGCGCTGCCGGAGCAGGGCGCCGGCCTGGACGAACCGCAGGGGCAGCCCCTCGGACTCGAACCAGAGGTCGCCGGCCCAGTTGGACTCCTCCTCGGTGAGCACCCGGCCGACGGCCCGCTCCAGGAGCTCCGCGCCGGCGGCGCGGTCGAGGCCGCCGAGGAACACCTCCTCGACCTCGGACCCGGCGGAGGGCGCGGCCACGTCGGGGGTGGCGGCGAACAGGAACGCGCACTCGGGGGTGGCGTCGAGCAGTTCGTCCAGGGCGGCGCCGCCGAACTCCAGGTCGTCCAGGACGACGACCGCGCCGATCTCCTGGACGCAGGCGAGGAGTTCGTCCCGGTCGGGGCGGTGGCGGGGGGCGTCGTAGACGGCGTGGAACAGCTCGTGCAGGAGGTCGCCGGCCGTGCGGTGGAAGCCGCTGAGGCGGACCACGCCGTCGGGGGCGAGGTCCACGCAGTCCTCGGCGACCAGGTCGAGCAGGGCGGTGCGGCCGGAGCCGGCCGGGCCGGTGAGCCGGACGGAGCGGCCCCGGGCCAGGAGGCGGACCAGGCGTTCGCGTTCGTCCTGGCGTTCCAGCAGGGAGAGCGCGGGCCGGGCGGGGCCGGGCGGCACGGGCGGCAGGGCGGCGCGTTCCGTCCCGGCGCGCTCGTCGGCGGTGCGCTTGCGGGGCCTGCCGGGGAGTTCGGCCGGCGGGCAGGGCTCTATCTCGCTGCCGTCGACCGGATTGACGGTGAGTTGCAGGTCGCCGCTGACGAGCTGGGCCATGCGGGCGGGCACGGCCGGGCCGGCGGCGAAGTCGGAGGTGAGGGAGTCCCGGGGCGGGCGGCGGCCGTGCGCCTGGCCGTGCTCCTCGGAGCCCGGGTGGATCGGGTCGATCGGCTCGATTCGGTCCATGGGTTCAAGCCCCCCAAAAGCGTCGTGTGCCCGTGTTCGCGGCCCCTCCCGGCCTTGTCGCACACCGCGCTGTCGCTTCTGGTCCGGGCCCGCTCGGGCGAGGGTTGCGAGGCGGCGGGCGACCGCACCCTAAACCTTCCCTCAGTGTCTCCGACAGGGCGGGGTGCCATGCGGTCCGAGACGTCACGGTCTTGTGAGGATTGCGTACCTCGCTCCCGTGCCTCACACCCGGGGCAGCGACTCCACCCCGATGCCGCCCTCGATGGCGAGGATGCGGTGCAGCCGGGTCGCCACCAGCAGACGCTGCATCTGCGGGGGCACGCCCCGCAGCACCAGACGGCGCCCGCAGCGGCCGGCCCGCCGGTGGGCACCCATGATCACCCCGAGTCCGGTGGCGTCCCAGGAGTCCAGTTCGGACAGGTCGAGCACCAGATCGCCGACTCCGGTGTCGACGGCCGAGTGCAGGGCCGTACGGGCGTCCGCCGCGCTGCGTACGTCGAGGCGGCCCCCGACGACCAGCTCGGCGTGGTCGCCCCTGATGTGCATATGCGCTCCCCGTTGAGTGCGGTTGGCGTACTCGGTGACGGTGCTGTGCAACGTCTGACTGTTCGGGTGGCGGTGCGGTTGCTGTTTGTAAGCGAACCGATACCGAATTCACCCCGGGGAGTGACACTCCCGGGGTGGTCGTGCGTGAGCGGGTTGACTCAGTACGTGTAGAAGCCCTGCCCGCTCTTGCGGCCGATGTCACCGGCGTCCACCATCCGGCGCATCAGCTCCGGCGGGGCGAACTTCTCGTCCTGGGACTCGGTGTAGATGTTGCTCGTGGCGTGCAGCAGGATGTCCACGCCGGTGAGGTCCGCGGTGGCGAGCGGGCCCATGGCGTGGCCGAAGCCCAGCTTGCAGGCGAGGTCGATGTCCTCGGCCGTGGCGACGCCCGACTCGTAGAGCTTGGTCGCCTCGACCACGAGGGCGGAGATGAGCCGGGTGGTGACGAAGCCGGCGACGTCGCGGTTGACGACGATGCAGGTCTTGCCGACGGACTCGGCGAACTCCCGGGCGGTGGCGAGGGTTTCGTCGCTGGTCTTGTAGCCGCGGACCAGCTCGACGAGCTGCATCATCGGCACCGGCGAGAAGAAGTGCACGCCGACGACCCGTTCGGGGCGCTCGGTGGCCGCCGCGATCTTGGTGATCGGGATGGCGGAGGTGTTGGAGGCGAGCACGGTGTCCTCGCGCACGAGCTTGTCGAGCGCGCGGAAGATCTCGTGCTTGACCTCCAGCTTCTCGAAGACGGCCTCCACCACGACGTCGGCCTCGGCGGCGGCGTCCAGGTCGGTGGTCGGGGTGATGCGCGCGAGCGCGGCCTCGGCGTCCTCGGCGGCCAGCTTGCCCTTGCCGACGAACTTGTCGTACGAGGCCTTGATGCCGTCGGTGCCGCGGTTCAGTGCCTCGTCGGTGACGTCGCGCAGGACGACGTCCCAGCCCGCCTGCGCGGCGACCTGGGCGATGCCGGAACCCATGAGACCGGCCCCGATGACGGCGAGCTTCCGTGCCACTCCGACTCCCTATGAACGCGGTGAAAGGTCTGCCTCTCGGCGGACCATAGCGCTCCGGCGCCGCTGTGTGACCGGTAAGTAACGCGCGTCACGTCCCATTTGACGGAGATCACACCGGCAGGGGTACGGGCCGGGAGGGCGGCTCCACGAGCCGGGCGGCCAGCGGCCGATGAGGGCCCGGACGGCGTCGCTTACCGGGGGGAGGTCAGCGGGGTCCGCCCATCGGTGCGCGTCGTGCTCCGTCAGGACGAGCGGTGCCGTGCTCCGGACGGTGACGGCGAAGGTGAACTGACGGGTCGTACCGCCGCGGCTGTCGGCGTAGTCGAAATGGCCGACGTAGCCGCACACCGCCTCGATGGTCGGCCCGGTCTCCTCGGCGGTCTCCCGGCGGAGGGCTTCCAGGACGCCCTCACCGTCCTCGACCCTGCCGCAGGGCAGTTCCCACGCTCACCTCGCCGGCCGCGCGCCGCGGCTCGGCCGGCCCGGGATCCTCCCACGCAAGCGCCCCGGCCCGCAGGGCCGCTGAGGGCGCGTCACCCGGCGGACAGGGAAGCGCACGGAGAACGCGGCGCCGTGCCGCACCGGTTCACCACGGTGCCGCGACCGGGTGGCCCCAGGTGGACAGGTGAGGGCCTGGACGACGGCCGGCACCTGCGGCGGGCCGCGGAACCCTTCCAGGGCCGGGCCGCCTAGGACTCGCCCCGGACGGCATAGCCCAGCACCTTTTCGCTCAGCAGGTCCTCGATGTCGTCCAGGAGGACGAGTACCTCCCGTGACACTTCGGCCGGTTTGCGCCCGGCGAGCATCTCACGGCCGATGGTGACGAAGACGCACTGGTGGATCCAGCAGATCTGCCCGGCCATCAGGTCCGGCAGCGGGTCGTCGGCGGCGGCGCCGGTCTCCTCGCGCAGGGCCTCCCGAAGGGTGTCGTGGATCTCCTGCTGGAGGCTCCACAGCCGGGAGCGCAGCGGCGGGGCCTCGTGGATGACGCGCATGAAGCGGTCGTAGCCCTCCATCAGGCCGACCCGGGGCGAGACGGCCTCGACCTCGCCGCGCAGTTCGCGCAGGACGGCGTGCGCGGCGGACTCCCCGGCGTCCCGGCCCCGGACCCAGCGGGCGAGCCGGTCGGCCACGCCGGCGGAGCGGTCGAAGAAGAGGTCCTCCTTGGCGGGGAAGTAGTTGTAGACCGTGTTGACCGAGACGTTCGCCGCCTCGGCGATCTCGGCGACGGTCACCGCCTCGAAGCCCCGCTCCAGGAACAGCCCGGTGGCGACGTCCGAGATGTACTGCCGGGTCTGCCGTTTCTTCCGCTCCCTGAGCCCCTCTGCCATGCCCGCAGTCTAACTTCGCTGGGCATGCTGAAAACTTGGAGTCATTGCAAAATTTCAGTGCCTCTGTTTTTCTGGAGGCATGGCAGCAGTCATCAGCACAGCGGGCCTGGCCCGCACCTTCCGGACGAAGGCCGGCCCCGTCGACGCCGTCCGAGGCATCGACCTCACCGTCCCCGAGGGGGAGATCCTCGGCTTCCTCGGTCCCAACGGCGCGGGCAAGACCACCACCTTGCGGATGCTCACCACCCTGCTGAAGCCGACCGGCGGCACGGCCACCGTCGCCGGCCACGACCTCGCCGCCGATCCGGCCGGGGTGCGCCGGGTGAGCGGCTACGTCGCCCAGTCCGGCGGGGTGGACCCGCAGATCACCGTGCGGGAGGAACTGGTCACCCAGGGCCGGATGTACCGCCTGCCGAAGGCGGAGGCGGTGGCCCGCGCCGCGGAACTGGCCGCGGAACTGAACCTCACCGGGCTCCTCGACCGCAGGACCGGCGCGCTCTCCGGCGGCCAGCGGCGCCGCCTGGACATCGCCATGGCGCTCACCCACCGCCCGAAGGTGCTGTTCCTGGACGAGCCGACGACCGGTCTGGACCCCGCGAGCCGCGCCGACCTGTGGGACCTGGTCCGCCGGCTGCGGGACACGCACGGGACGACCGTCTTCCTGACCACCCACTACCTGGACGAGGCGGACGCCCTCGCCGACCGCCTGGTCATCGTCGACCGGGGCACGGTCGCCGCCGAGGGCACCCCGAGCGCGCTCAGGCTCCGCTACGGCGGCTCGCTCGACGCCACCCTCCAGGACACCTTCCTCGCCGTCACCGGCCGCGGGCCCTCCCCCTCGGCCGACACCGCCCCCGTCGCCGTATAGCCGCACAGGCCGCACAGGCCGCACAGAAACGGTCAGGACCCACCCGATGCTGCTTCACGACACGGCCCTCGTCTTCGGCCGCTACCTCCGCCAGTCCCTGCGCTCCCGCTTCGCCCTGCTCTTCGGGGTGCTGACACCCCTGCTGTACCTGCTCTTCTTCGGCCCGCTGCTCACCGGTCTGCCGCTGGGCGGACCGGGCACTTCCTGGCAGGTGCTGGTCCCCGGCCTGCTGCTCCAGCTCGGTCTGTTCGGCGCCCTGTTCGCCGGGTTCACGGTCATCGTGGAGAAGGGGCAGGGGGTGGTGGAGCGGATGCGGGTGACACCGGTCAGCCGGCTCGCCCTGCTGCTCGGCCGGGTGCTGCGGGACGCCACGGTGTTCGTCTTCCAGGCGGTGCTGCTGGTGCTGGCCGCGCTGGTGATGGGCCTGCGCGCACCGCTGGCCGGCATTCTGATCGGCTTCGCGTTCGTCGCCCTGCTCACGCTCTCGCTCGCGTCGCTGTCGTACGCGCTCGGCATGAAGGTCCGCACCCCGCAGGAGTTCGGCCCGCTGATCAACATGGTGTCGATGCCGTCGATGCTGCTGTCCGGCCTGATGCTCCCGATGACCCTCGCGCCGGCCTGGCTGGACGTGCTGTCGCACTTCGTCCCGTTCCGCTATCTGGTGGACGCCGTCCGGGACGCGTACGTCGGCCGGTACACGAGCACGCACATGCTCTACGGCGTCCTGGTCGCCGTCGGCTTCGCCGTACTGGCCGTGACGACGGGCACACGGGTGTTCCGGACGGCCGGGGCGTAACTACGCTGGCCGCATGGTCAACCTGACGCGTATCTACACGAGGACCGGGGACCGGGGCACCACCAGCCTCGGCGACATGAGCCGGGTGCCCAAGACGGACCTGCGGATCTCCGCCTACGCGGACGCCAACGAGGCCAACGCGGTGATCGGTACCGCCATCGCCTTGGGCGGCCTGGACGAGGAGATCGTCACGGTCCTCACCCGCGTCCAGAACGACCTGTTCGACGTCGGCGCGGACCTGTCGACGCCCGTGGTGGAGAACCCGGAGTTCCCGCCGCTGAGGGTGGAGCAGTTCTACATCGACCGACTGGAGGCGGACTGCGACCGCTTCAACGAGCGGCTGGAGAAGCTGCGCTCCTTCATCCTGCCCGGCGGCACCCCGGGCGCCGCCCTGCTGCACCAGGCGTGCACGGTCGTACGGCGGGCCGAGCGCTCCACCTGGGCGGCCCTGGAGGTGCACGGCGAGACGATGAACCCGCTCACCGCGACCTACCTCAACCGCCTCTCCGACCTGCTGTTCATCCTGGCCCGCAGCGCCAACCGGGAGACCGGCGACGTGCTGTGGGTGCCGGGCGGCGAGCGCTAGCCCCGCTGGCCCAGGGCCTCTCGTTCGGATCGTGCCGGGCTCGCGGGCCCTGGCACCGCGCCCTGATCCGGCCTGATCCGAACGGAAGACCCTAGTCGCCGGTGCGGCCGTCGATCTGCTCGCGCAGGATGTCGAGGTGGCCGTTGTGCCGGGCCGTCTCCTCGATGAGGTGGAGCAGGATCCAGCGCAGGTCCACCGGATCGCCGTTGCCCCGCTTCACCTGCGCCTTGGTGTCCAGGTCGTGGGCGGCGACGAGTTCGTCGTGCCGGGCGGACTCCTCGGCGTACTCGTCGAGCAGCCGGGACAGCGGGATGTCGACGGCGATCCGCATCTCGCGGTCGGGGTCCTCGTCGGTCCAGGGGCCCTCGTCCGGCTCTCCCAGGAAGACGACCCGGAACCAGTAGTACTCGACCCAGCGCAGATGGTTGATCAGCCCGCTCATGGTCATCAGCGGCGAGCCGGGGAGGATCGCCTTCACGGCGTCCTCGTCGGAGAGTTCCTCGCACTTGGCGCGCGCGGTGGCGCGCACGTAGGTGAGGAAGGTGGTCAGCTGGGTGCGCTCGTCCCAGGCGGGAGGCGTGTCGGTGCGTGTCATCGCGGTGATGATGTCCCGGCGCCCGCCCCGGTGTCGACAGACTTTTCGGCGGCGGTCCCGCCGGCGCCGCGACGCGGCTCCCGTTTCGGGAACAGCGTGTAGCTCGCGGCGATGACCAGGTTGATGCCGATCACCCACAGCATGCGCTGCTGCCAGGCCCGCAGCGGACCGGTGTCCCCGGCGTCGCCGACGTACCAGACCGCGCCCTGGAGCAGGGCGAGGGCGACGGCCGAGGCCAGGATCCAGCGGGCCGCGACCTTCCACTCGTGGACGGCGCGGGCCGTGCCGTACCGGGGTGGCCTCACCGGGGGCGGGCCGCCGGCGAAGCGGTGGGCCACCCGGGCGTCCGCCCACCTGAGGGTGGAGTGGCCGAGGCCGACCGTGAAGCCGATGTAGACCGCGGCGAGCCCGTGCCGCCAGTCGGGTTCGGCGCCGTTCCTCAGGTCGGTCGCGGTGACGGCGAAGAGCACGATCTCCAGCAGCGGCTCGCACAGCAGCAGGGCCAGCCCGGTGCGCGCCATGCGGAACACGTACCGGAAGGCCAGCCCGGCCGCCAGCAGCACCCAGAACGCCACCTCGCAGGCGATGATCAGTCCGACGATCACGGTTCGCTCCCCTCGTCCACCCTTCCAGGCTCCCGGCCCGGGGCGCCGTTCTCGTCGTCGGCGCAGAGGAGACCGCCGTAAGCGAAAGTCATAGGCCGGGACCCTCCTGCGGACGCAGGCGGCCCGCCCCGGGCCCGTGTTGGATGGGGGCATGCCCCTCGCACTCCCCCGCCCGCACCGCGACGACCTGCGCATCGCCGTGGGCGGCCTGCTCGGCGGGGTGCTGCTGTGGGCGCTCGGGATCCATCCCCGGCTGGCGTCCGACAGCCTGGTGCTGTGGGAGGCGCCGTGGGCACCGCTGGTGCCGCTCGCGGTGACCGCCGCCTGCGAGCCGCTGCGCCGCATCCGGCCGCGCACCGGGCTGCTGATCGGCACGCTCGCGCTGGCCCTGGACACGGTGACGCTCGGCAGCATCGTCACGGTCGTGCTGTACACCGACCTGATGTACGCGGCCGTCCTGTACGGCACTCCGGCCTCCGCCCGCCGCATCCCGTGGATCACCGGCATGCTGACGGTCGTCGGCGGGATCGTCCCGGCGGCGCTCTGGCGCGACCCGCAGGGGCTGCTGATCGGCGTGGGCGTCGGGGTGGTGGCGCTGGCCCCCGCCGCCACCGGCGCCCTGGTGCGCAACCACCGCGACGCCGCCGAGGCCGCCCGGCTGCGCGCGGAGCAGACCGCGCTTCTGGCCGAGATGGACCGGACCCAGGCGGTCACCGCCGAACGGGCCCGGATGGCGCGGGAGTTGCACGACATGGTCGCCAACCACCTGTCGGCCATCGCCATCCACTCCACGGCCGCTCTCTCCCTCGACGACCCGGAGACCTCCCGGGACGCGCTGGCCGTCATCCGGGAGAACAGCGTCGAGGGGCTGGCCGAGATGCGGCGGCTGATCGGCATCCTGCGCGACAGCAGCGGGGACCGGGAGCCCGCCGCGTCCCCCACGCTGGACGGGCTCGGCTCGCTGGTCGACAGGGCCCGGGCGGGCGGCCTGGACGTCACGCTCGACGCCGGCCACGGCAGGGTGCCGACGCCCGTGGAGCTCGCCGCCTACCGGATCGTGCAGGAGTCACTGACCAACGCCCTGAAGCACGCGGCGCCGGGGAGCGTCCGGGTCTCGCTCCGGCAGCGGGACGGACGGCTGGACATCCGGGTGACGAGCCCCTACCGGCCGGGCGACGGCCCGCGCGCACCCGGCTCCGGTTCCGGTCTGACCGGGATGCGGGAACGGGCCGCGCTGCTCGGCGGCACGTTCGAGGCCGGACCGCGGGGCACCCTGTGGGCCGTACGCGCCACGCTTCCGCTCACCGAAGGAGACCCCGCATGATCCGTGTCCTCGTCGCCGAGGACCAGTCCGCCGTCCGCGCCGGACTCGTCCTGATCCTGCGCAGCGCTCCGGACATCGAGGTGGTCGGCGAGGCCGCGGACGGCGAGCAGGCGGTCGAGCTGACCCGGAGCCTGGGTCCGGATCTGGTCCTGATGGACGTGCAGATGCCCCGGCTGGACGGGGTGTCCGCGACCCGGCGGATCGTCGCCGAGCGGCTCGCGGACGTGCTCGTGCTCACCACCTTCGACCTCGACGAGTATGTGTTCGGGGCACTGCGGGCGGGCGCGGCCGGGTTCCTGCTGAAGAACACCGAGGCGCGGGAGCTGCTGGAGGCGGTGCGGACGGTGGCGCGCGGTGAGGGGATCGTCGCGCCGGCCGTGACCCGGCGGCTGATCGCCGAGTTCGCCGCGGGTCCGGCGCGGGAGACGGCGGCCGGCCCGGCCGTGCTGGAGGACCTCACCCGGCGGGAGCGGGAGGTACTGGGCTGTATCGGCGAGGGCCTGTCGAACGCGGAGATCGCGGCCCGGCTGGACATGGCGGAGGGCACGGTGAAGACGCACGTCAGCCGGTTGCTGGCCAAGCTGGGGCTGCGCAGCCGGGTGCAAGCGGCGGTCCTCGCCCGGCAGTTGGGGGTATAGCGCGGCTCGCCCAGGAATGGTCCAGACCTATTGACGGGTGGTCCAGACCTTTCTACCCTCGCAGCACCGTGGGCGTGAAGGCTCAGTCATGCCCCTGACACCCCCGACGACGAGGGAGGCGCAGCATGCGCTTCAGACACAGAGCCGCGGCAGGGTTCGCGACCCTGTTGCTCCCCCTGGCCGGCCTGGTCGGACTCGCGAGCCCGGCCCAGGCGGCGGCGAACGCGACGGCCGGCTTCACCAAGACGAGCGACTGGGGCACCGGCTTCGGTGGCCAGTGGACCATCAAGAACACCGGTACCAGCAGCATCAGCTCCTGGACCGTCGAGTGGGACTTCCCCTCCGGCACCTCGGTCACCTCCGCCTGGGACGCGGACGTCACCGGCTCCGGCACCCACTGGACCGCGAAGAACAAGTCCTACAACGGCACCCTCGCCCCGGGTGCCTCCGTCTCCTTCGGCTTCAACGGCGCGGGCTCCGGCTCCCCGTCCAACTGCAGGCTCAACGGCGACAGTTGCGACGGCACGACGGTCCCCGGCGACGCGGCCCCCTCCGCCCCCGGCACCCCGACCGCCTCCTCGGTCACCGACACCTCGGTGAAGCTCTCCTGGAGCGCGGCCACCGACGACAAGGGCATCAAGAACTACGACGTCCTGCGCGACGGCACCAAGGTCGCCACGGTCACCACCACGTCGTACACCGACACGGGCCTGACCGCCGGCACCGACTACTCCTACACCGTGCAGGCCCGTGACACCGCCGACCAGACCGGGCCCGTGAGCGGCGCGGTCAAGGTGCACACCACCGGCGGCGGCACCACTCCCCCGCCCACCGGCGACAAGGTCAAGCTCGGCTACTTCACCGAGTGGGGCATCTACGGCCGCAACTACAACGTCAAGAACCTGGTGACGTCCGGCTCCGCCGCCAAGATCACGCACATCAACTACGCCTTCGGCAACGTCACCGGCGGCAAGTGCGCGATCGGCGACTCCTACGCCGACTACGACAAGGCCTTCACCGCCGACCAGTCGGTCAGCGGCGTCGCCGACACCTGGGACCAGCCGCTGCGCGGCAACTTCAACCAGCTGCGCCAGCTGAAGGCCAAGTACCCGAACATCAAGGTGCTGTGGTCCTTCGGCGGCTGGACCTGGTCCGGCGGCTTCGCCGACGCGGCCAAGAACCCGGCCGCCTTCGCCCAGTCCTGCTACGACCTGGTCGAGGACCCCCGCTGGGCCGACGTCTTCGACGGCATCGACATCGACTGGGAGTACCCGAACGCCTGCGGCCTGACCTGTGACACCAGCGGGGCCGCCGCCTTCAAGAACGTGATGTCCGCGCTGCGCGCCAAGTTCGGCTCGAACAACCTGGTCACCGCGGCCACCACCGCCGACGGCTCGGCCGGCGGCAAGATCGAGGCCGCGGACTACGCGGGCGCCGCCCAGTACGTCGACTGGTACAACGTGATGACGTACGACTTCTTCGGCGCCTGGGACGCCAAGGGCCCGACCGCCCCGCACTCCCCGCTCACCTCGTACGACGGCATCCCGAAGGCGGGCTTCACCACCGCCGACGCGATGGCCAAGTTCAAGGCGATCGGCGTGCCCGCGAAGAAGCTGCTCATCGGCATCGGCTTCTACGGCCGCGGCTGGACCGGCGTCACCCAGGACGCCCCGGGCGGCACGGCCACCGGTCCCGCGACCGGCACCTACGAGCAGGGCATCGAGGACTACAAGGTCCTCAAGACGTCCTGCCCGGCCACCGGCACCGTCGCCGGCACCGCCTACGCGCACTGCGGCAGCAACTGGTGGTCGTACGACACCCCCGCCACCATCGCCTCGAAGATGGCGTGGGCCAAGAACCAGGGCCTCGGCGGCGCGTTCTTCTGGGAGTTCAGCGGTGACACCAGCAACGGTGAACTGGTGAACGCGATCAGCAGCAACCTGTAGAAGCGAAGAGCACCACTAAGCGACGTTGACGCTCCCCCAGACTTCGTCCGGGGGGACCCCCACCCAGAGGGTGAACGTGGCTACGCCACGTTCACCCTCTGTCCGGGCGGGGCTGCCTCCAGCCACGCGAGAAATCCGGTCAGCGCGTCTTCGCTCATGGCGAGTTCCAGGCGCGTGCCCCGGTGCGTACAGGCCAGCACCACCGCGTCGGACAGGAGCGCCAGCTCCTCCTCGCCCTCGGGCAGCCGGCGCCCGGCCACCTCGATCAGCCCGCGCTCCAGGACGCGGCGGGGGCGGGGGGCGTAGGAGAAGACCCGGTACCACTCGATGCGGTCGCCGTTGTAGCGGGCGACGCCGTAGGACCAGCCCTTGCCACCCGTGTCCGGTTTCTCCGGCAGGTCCCAGCGCAGCGAACAGTCGAAGGTGCCGCCGGAGCGCTGGATGAGCCTGCGGCGCAACCCGAACAGGAACAGTCCCACCACCACGAGCGCGACCACGATCCCGCACACAGTCAGAGCGAGGACCATCGGCACCGACCTCCTCGTCTCCTAGGTAGAACTGCTTCTACGACTGAGTAATGAAACGGAAAAAACACCCACATCTGCCTCAGCCGCGACCGGCACCGGATTGCTCCGGGCCGGCCGCGGCTGAGTGACGTCAACGTACAGCGCGGCTGGTTCAGCGCGCCGTCGCAGCACGCAGGCGGACATCCGCGCGGCGCTCGGCGACGGCGTCGCCCTCCGCCTTCGCACGCTCCAGTTCCCGCTCCGTGCGCTGGACATCGATCTCGTCCGACAACTCGGCGATCTCGGCCAGCAGGGACAGCTTGTTGTCCGCGAACGAGATGAAACCGCCGTGCACCGCGGCGACGACCGTTCCACCATCACTCGTACGGATGGTCACCGGGCCCGACTCCAGCACACCGAGCAGCGGCTGGTGACCGGGCATGACGCCGATGTCGCCGGACGTGGTGCGCGCGACGACCAGGGTGGCCTCGCCGGACCAGACCTGGCGGTCGGCGGCGACCAGCTCGACGTGCAGCTCAGCAGCCAAGGGTGGCTCCTCGGGTCACCACCCGGCAGGGGCGCCGGGTGTTGGGGTCAATTCTAGTGGGCGTGAGTGAGGGGGCGGGACGCACCCCGCCCCCTCATGACTCAGGCGAGTGCCCGAAGTCAGGAGACGCCCAGCTCCTTCGCGTTCTTCTTCAGGTCCTCGAGACCACCGCACATGAAGAACGCCTGCTCGGGGAAGTGGTCGTACTCGCCGTCGCAGATCGCGTTGAACGCGGCGATCGACTCGTCGAGCGGCACGTCCGAGCCGTCCACACCGGTGAACTGCTTGGCGACGTGGGTGTTCTGGGACAGGAAGCGCTCCACACGACGGGCACGGTGGACGACGAGCTTGTCCTCCTCGCCGAGCTCGTCGATACCGAGGATCGCGATGATGTCCTGGAGGTCCTTGTACTTCTGCAGGATCGTCTTCACGCGCATGGCCGCGTTGTAGTGGTCCTGCGAGATGTAGCGCGGGTCCAGGATCCGGGACGTGGAGTCCAGCGGGTCCACGGCCGGGTAGATGCCCTTCTCGGAGATCGGACGGGACAGAACCGTCGTCGCGTCGAGGTGGGCGAAGGTGGTGGCCGGGGCCGGGTCGGTCAGGTCGTCGGCGGGGACGTAGATCGCCTGCATCGAGGTGATCGAGTGACCGCGGGTCGAGGTGATGCGCTCCTGGAGGAGGCCCATCTCGTCGGCCAGGTTCGGCTGGTAACCCACCGCGGACGGCATGCGGCCGAGCAGCGTGGAGACCTCGGAACCGGCCTGCGTGAAGCGGAAGATGTTGTCGATGAAGAACAGCACGTCCTGCTTCTGGACGTCACGGAAGTACTCGGCCATGGTCAGGCCGGCCAGCGCGACGCGCAGACGGGTGCCCGGGGGCTCGTCCATCTGACCGAAGACCAGCGCGGTCTTGTCGATGACGCCCGAGTCGGACATCTCCTCGATGAGGTCGTTGCCCTCACGGGTGCGCTCACCGACGCCGGCGAACACGGAGACACCGTCGTGGTTGTTGGCGACGCGGTAGATCATCTCCTGGATGAGCACCGTCTTGCCGACGCCGGCGCCGCCGAACAGACCGATCTTGCCGCCCTTGACGTACGGGGTCAGCAGGTCGATGACCTTGACGCCGGTCTCGAACATCTCGGTCTTCGACTCGAGCTCGTCGAAGTTCGGGGCCTTGCGGTGGATGGACCAGCGCTCGCCCTCGTACTGCTCGTCGACGTTCAGGACCTCACCGAGGGTGTTGAACACCTTGCCCTTGGTGAAGTCGCCGACCGGGACGGTGATGCCGTCGCCGGTGTCGACGACCGGGGCCTGGCGGACCAGACCGTCGGTCGGCTGCATGGAGATGGTGCGGACCAGGCCGTCACCCAGGTGCTGGGCGACCTCCAGGGTCAGCGTCTTCTTCTCGCCCGCGTTGGCCGGGTCGGCGACCTCGACGTGGAGGGCGTTGTAGATGTCCGGCATCGCGTCGACGGGGAACTCCACGTCGACGACCGGGCCGATGACCCGGGCGACGCGGCCCGTAGCCGTCGCGGTCTCAACAGTGGTGGTCATTTATCGGTCACTCCCCGCGGTCGCGTCGGCCAGGGCGCTCGCGCCACCGACGATCTCGCTGATTTCCTGGGTGATTTCGGCCTGGCGGGCCGCGTTGGCAAGACGGGAGAGCGTGTTGATCAGCTCACCCGCGTTGTCGGTGGCCGACTTCATCGCGCGCCGCGTCGCGGCGTGCTTCGAAGCGGCCGACTGGAGCAGCGCGTTGTAGATACGGCTCTCCACGTAGCGCGGCAGCAGGGCGTCGAGGACATCCTCCGCCGAGGGCTCGAAGTCGTACAGCGGAAGGATCTCCCCCTTGGGGTGAGCCTCCTCGGCGACCTCTTCGAGGCGCAGCGGCAGCAGCCGGGCGTCGAGCGCCGTCTGCGTCATCATCGAGACGAACTCGGTGAAGACGATGTGGAGTTCGTCCACACCACCCTCGGCCGTCTCCTTCTCGATGGCCTCGATCAGCGGCGCCGCCACCTTCTTGGCGTCCGCGTACGTCGGCTCGTCGGTGAAGCCGCTCCACGACTCCGCGATCTTGCGCTCACGGAAGTTGTAGTGGGCTACACCGCGCCGGCCGACGATGTACGTGTCGACCTGCTTGCCCTCGCGCTCCAGGCGCTCGGTGAGCTGCTCCGCCGCCTTGATGGCGTTGGAGTTGAAGGCGCCG
The DNA here is from genome assembly GCF_040609555.1 of Streptomyces sp. NPDC004658. Classification (NCBI taxonomy): domain Bacteria; kingdom Bacillati; phylum Actinomycetota; class Actinomycetes; order Kitasatosporales; family Streptomycetaceae; genus Streptomyces; species Streptomyces sp. NPDC004658. The sequence continues at coordinate 37,858 of NZ_JBEXKG010000045.1, read as the reverse complement.
GCCAGACCGCGGTCGCTCGTGAGGAGCAGGACCGCGGCACGGGTCGGGTTCTCCGCCTCCGTGGTGAGCGGGTGCTTGGTGTTCGAACCCGTACCGACCGCCGTGACCGCGCGCGTGAGCTCCTGCGCGTACGGCGTGGAGGCCGCCACCTTGCGCTGCGCCTTGACGACGCGCGAGGCGGCGATCATCTCCATCGCCTTGGTGATCTTCTTGGTCGCGCTGACGGATCGGATGCGACGCTTGTAGACCCGGAGCTGGGCTCCCATGAGTCAGGTCCTTCCTTACGTCACTTGGCGGCAGCGGCAGGAACGTCCTCGCCGAGCAGCTTGCCGTCGCTCGTCTCGAACTGCTTCTTGAACTCCGCCACGGCGTCGTCGATCGCCTGGATCGTGTCGTCCGACATCTTGGCGCCCTCCTTGATGGAGGTCATCAGGCCCTGGTGCTTCCGGTGCAGGAAGTCCAGCAGCTCCCGCTCGAAGCGGCGGATGTCGGCGACCGGCACGTCGTCCATCCGGCCGTTGGTGCCGGCCCAGACGGAGACGACCTGGTCCTCGGTGGCCATCGGCTGGTACTGGTCCTGCTTCAGCAGCTCGACCATGCGCTGACCGCGCTCCAGCTGCGCCTTCGAGGCCGCGTCCAGGTCGGAACCGAAGGCGGCGAACGCCTCCAGCTCACGGAACTGGGCGAGGTCCACGCGGAGGCGGCCGGAGACCTGGCGCATCGCCTTGTGCTGCGCGGAACCACCGACTCGGGAGACGGAGATACCGACGTTCAGCGCGGGACGCTGACCGGCGTTGAACAGGTCCGACTCCAGGAAGCACTGGCCGTCGGTGATGGAGATGACGTTGGTCGGGATGAACGCCGAGACGTCGTTGGCCTTGGTCTCGACGATCGGCAGACCGGTCATCGAACCGGCACCCATGTCGTCGGAGAGCTTGGCGCAGCGCTCCAGCAGCCGGGAGTGCAGGTAGAAGACGTCACCCGGGTAGGCCTCACGGCCCGGCGGGCGGCGCAGCAGCAGCGACACGGCACGGTAGGCGTCGGCCTGCTTCGACAGGTCGTCGAAGATGATCAGGACGTGCTTGCCCTGGTACATCCAGTGCTGGCCGATGGCCGAACCGGTGTACGGCGCCAGGTACTTGAAGCCGGCCGGGTCGGACGCCGGGGCGGCGACGATGGTCGTGTACTCCAGCGCGCCGTTCTCCTCCAGCGCGCGGCGCACGCCGGCGATGGTGGAGCCCTTCTGGCCGATGGCGACGTAGATGCAGCGGACCTGCTTCTTCGGGTCGCCCGAGCGCCAGTTGTCGCGCTGGTTGATGATCGTGTCGACGGCCAGGGCGGTCTTGCCGGTCTGGCGGTCACCGATGATCAGCTGACGCTGACCACGGCCGATCGGGGTCATCGCGTCGACGGCCTTGTAGCCCGTCTCCATCGGCTCGTGCACCGACTTGCGCTGCATGACCGTGGGGGCCTGCAGCTCGAGGGCGCGGCGGCCGTCGGTCTCGATCTCGCCGAGGCCGTCGATCGGGTTGCCGAGCGGGTCGACGACGCGGCCGAGGTAGCCCTCGCCGACCGCGACGGAGAGGACCTCGCCGGTGCGCGTGACCGGCTGACCCTCCTCGATGCCGCTGAACTCACCGAGGACGATGGCGCCGATCTCGCGCTCTTCCAGGTTCAGCGCGAGGCCGAGGGTGCCGTCCTCGAACTTCAGCAGTTCGTTGGCCATGGCCGAGGGCAGGCCCTCGACCTTCGCGATACCGTCGCCGGCAAGGGTGACCGTACCGACCTCCTCGCGCGAGGCCGCGTCCGGCTTGTACGACTGGACGAAGTTCTCCAGCGCGTCCCGGATCTCCTCCGGCCGGATCGTGAGCTCCGCCATCTGGGTTCCCTGCTCTCCTTGTTGGGCCCGAAGTTTCACTTTGGGGGGATGGGGACTCCCCCCAACAGGAGGTGAATCCTCTGCACGGCCCAACCAGGGCCGTAAGTACGTACTGCTCTTCTCGAAATATCGAGTTGCTGCTAGCTCGCCATGCGGCGGGCGGCCTCGTCCAGCCGGTCCGCGAGCGAGCCGTTGATGACCTCGTCACCGACCTGCACCCGGATCCCGCCGACGACCTCGGGGTCGACGTCGAGGTTGAGGTGCATCCGACGCCCGTAGAGCTTGGTCAGGGCGGCACCGAGGCGCTCGCGCTGCCCGTCGCTCAGCGGCACCGCCGAGGTGACGACGGCGACCATGCGGTTCCGGCGTTCGGCGGCGAGCTTGGACAGGGACTCCAGTCCCGTCTCCAGGCTACGTCCACGCGGCGCGGTCGTGAGGCGCGTCACCAGCCGCTCGGTGGCCGGCTTGGCCCGGCCGCCCAGCAGCCGGTGCAGCAGCTCCGTCTTGGCCGAGGCGCCGGCGGCACGGTCGGTGAGCGCGGCACGCAGCTCGGTGTTGGAGGAGACGATCCGGCCGAACCGGAACAGCTCGTCCTCGACGTCGTCGAGGGTGCCCGTCTTCTCCGCGGCCGTGAGGTCGGCGATGTTCGCCAGCTCCTCCAGCGCGTCCACCAGGTCGCGCGGCTGCGACCAGCGGGACCTGGCCAGTCCGGACACCAGGTCGGCGGCGGTGCCGCTGACCTGGCCGCCGATCAGGCGCTGGACCAGCTGCGCCTTGGCCTCCCCGGGCTGCGCCGGGTCGGTGAGGACCCGGCGCAGGCCGGCCTCGCGGTCGAGCAGCGCGGTGACGGCCGCCAGCTCGTCCGCGAGCTTCGCGGCGTCGACGGACGTGGAGTCCGTCAGCGCGTCGAGACGCTCACGTGCGGCTGCCAGGGCCTCGCGGCTCGCTCCGTTCATCGCGTGGCCTCGGCCTTCTCCTCGAGCTCGTCGAGGAAGCGGTCGATCACACGGCTCTGGCGGGCGTGGTCCTCGAGGGACTCGCCGACGAGCTTGCCGGCCAGCTCGGTGGCGAGCTTGCCGACGTCCTGACGCAGCGCGGACGCGGCGGCCTTGCGGTCGGCCTCGATCTGGGCGTGGCCGGCGGCGACGATCTCCTCGCGCTGCCGCTGGCCCTCGGCCCGCATCTCGGCGATGAGCGCGGCACCCTGCTCCTGCGCCTCCTGGCGCAGGCGCGCGGCCTCGTGCCGGGCCTCGGCGAGCTGGGCCCTGTACTGCTCAAGGACGCTCTGGGCCTCGGTCTGCGCGGCCTCGGCCTTTTCGATACCGCCCTCGATGGCTTCGCGGCGCTCTTCCAGAACCTTGCTGATGTTCGGGAGGAGCTTTTTGGCCAGGAAGCCGAAGACGATGACGAAGGCGATCAGGCCGATGACGAGCTCTGGGATCGGCGGGATGAGGGGGTTTTCGGCCTCCTCAGCCGCGAGCTGAACCAGGGGGCTCATATCAGTGCCTTTCGTCTATTGGTGCGCGACGGTCGGGTCAGGAGGTCGGGTAGACGAACGGCATGACCAGACCGATCAGGGCGAGCGCCTCACAGAAGGCGAAGCCGAGGATCTGGTTGGCGCGGATCAGGCCGGCCGCCTCGGGCTGGCGGGCGAGGGCCTGCGTGCCGTTGCCGAAGATGATGCCGATGCCGACGCCCGGGCCGATCGCGGCGAGGCCGTAACCGATCGAGCCGAGGTTGCCCTTGATCTGGGTGGCGGCGAGGGTGGCCTGCGCAAGAGCGGACATGCCGGTTCTTCCTTCTCTTTCAAGGACCGGTGGGGGTTGGCCACCGGATGACATGGGTGGTGGATCGGGTTGGCGCTCAGTGGTGCTCGGCGAGCGCGCCCTGGATGTAGCTGCAGGTCAGCAGTACGAAGACGTAGGCCTGCACAGCCTGGATGAAGAGCTCGAAGGCCGTCATCACGAGGACCATGACGAACGAGACACCGGAGTAGGCGATGCCGATGCCGTTCAGCATGTACCAGCTGGCGACGGTGAAGAGCAGCAGCAGGGTGTGACCGGCGAACATGTTGGCGAAGAGTCGCACGGCGTGGGTGAACGGCCGGACGATGAGGTTCGAGAAGAACTCGATCGTCATCGACAGCGGGAGCACCGGGCCGAGCGTCTTGTCGTAGCCCGTGACGTTCTTGAAGAAGCCGACGAAGCCCTGACGCTTGAAGGTCAGCACGACCCACGTGATGTAGACGATGCCGGCCAGGGCCGCAGGGTACGAGATGATCGCCGTGACCGGGAACTGGGCGACCGGGATGATCGACCAGAGGTTCATCATCCAGATGAAGAAGAACAGCGAGACGACGAACGGAACGTACTTCTCGCCTTCCTTCTTGCCGATGGTCTCGTAGACGACGCCACGGCGCACGAAGTCGTAACCGGCCTCGGCCACCAACTGGAGCTTGCCCGGAACGACCTTCGGCTTGGCGAAGGCGGCCCAGAAGAAGCCCACGATGATGATGGAACCGAGCAGCGCCAGCAGCATCGTCTTGTTGAAGTACACGTTGCTGTCCGCGTCGCCGAAGAGCGGCTTGAACAGGAACGAGTGCAGGCCCGGAGCCGGGAAGCCGCACCCGTCGAACAGGTGGCAGCTCGTGTCGAAAGCGAGCGTCTGCGTCGGGTCAGCACTCACCGCGGGCTCCTTCATCGTGGCGCATAGGTACGGCAACCTCGTTGTGTCGGCGCGGCGCACGGCCGCGGTTCGGCACGGGACTGGTGTTACGGATGTGGGGGCGGCTGTGGGGCATCTCGCCTCGCGATTGGGCAGGCGTCAGCTCAGATACCCGCGCCCGCGATGCCGCAGTTGGCACCGGACGATAGCAGCATCTCTCGTGCGCCTTTATCCCGGCCCTACCCCTCACGACGAGTGCCCTGTCTTCTCGGGCTTGTCGCCCTTCGACGAGGCATCGGGATCGACGTAGAGGATCTTGGCCTTCATGTGCGCACGCGTCTGCGCGGCGATCCATGTCAGGGTGGCGACCACGAGCACGATGGCGAAGGCACGCGGGTTGAACAGCGTCGTGTTCTTGAACAGGGCGACGAAGATGACCAGCAGCAACAGCTGAGCCGCGTAAAGCATCAGGCCCATCATCTGGAACAGCTGGGGAAAGGATCGAGCGGTGCGCTGGAGCACGTAGAGGCCGAGACCCATGAACGCGATCACCACCAGCGTCCCGACGACGGCCCCGATGGCCCCCTTGCCACCGGCGACCACCCCGCTGACAACGGCGGCGATCACGCCGACGGCAGCCGTGGGCACGGCGGCCTGGGCCAGGATCCGGACGTCATTGGACGGCATGGCGGCAACTCCGCTTTCACAGGGGGCAGGGTGTCGTCATGGACGAGCGTAGTCCCGGGCTGAGTGATCGAGACCTCACACCAATGGACCGTCGCACTCGGGTCCTTCGGTTCTATCCGGGGTTCTCGTGAACCGTATCACAAACTATTTGATGAGGTCTTTACCTGGTGGGTGTGCTTGCTGTCACACATGAGAGTGACAGTGCGCGTCTGTGCAAAAACCGCGCCCACTTGTCTGGTATTGGGGGTCTTTGCTCCCCCACGAGTTGGCAATGCTCTAGTCAGATTCTTACCTTGGTCGTCAACGGCGATCGAGGAATCGTGACCTGGCGCCGATCGCCGTCGCCCCGTTGACGCCCGCGGCACCGGCCGTGACCGGGGTCCGCTCCTCGCCACCCGGAGCCTCCGCTTCCGCGGCGGTGGCGGCCTCCGCCGCCGCGACGGCCTCGGGAGCCCGGCGGCGCCTGCGGTACCGCGGCGGCACGAACCGCTGGGCCCACACCGGCACCCGCGGGGTGAAGCGCGGGAGCAGCAGCAGGACCAGACCGACCGCGCTCAGGAAGACCACGCCCAGGACGATCCACATCGACGCCGAGTTGACCGAGTACGCCAGCGCCCCGAAGCCGATCAGCGCCGACCAGAAGTACATGATCAGCACGGCCCGGCTGTGCGAGTGGCCGATCTCCAGCAGGCGGTGGTGCAGGTGGCCGCGGTCGGCGGCGAACGGCGACTGGCCGCGCCAGGTGCGGCGCACGATCGCCAGCACCAGGTCGGCGGCCGGCACGGCGATGATCGTCAGTGGCAGCAGCAGCGGGATGTACACCGGGACCGTCTGGTGGACCGCCGCCTTCTCCGAACCCGTGAACAGCGCCAGGGCGTCCGGGTCCACCTGGCCGGTGATCGAGATCGCGCCGGCCGACAGCACCAGGCCGATGAGCATCGAGCCGGAGTCGCCCATGAAGATCCGCGCCGGGTGCATGTTGTGCGGCAGGAAGCCCAGGCACATGCCCATCAGGATCGCCGCGAACAGCGTGCCGGGGGCGGCGGCCTCGATGCCGTACGAGTACCAGATCCGGTAGGCGTACAGGAAGAACGCGCCCGCCGCGATGCACACCATGCCGGCCGCGAGGCCGTCCAGGCCGTCCACGAAGTTCACCGCGTTGATCGTGATGACCACCAGCGCGACCGTCAGCAGCGTGCCCTGCCACTGGGTCAGCGCGACGTTGCCGACGCCGGGGATGGGCAGCCACAGGATGGTCAGACCCTGCATGACCATCACACCCGCGGCGATCATCTGACCGCCCAGCTTGATCAGCGCGTCGATCTCGAACTTGTCGTCCAGGACGCCGATCAGCCAGATCAGGGCCGCGCCGGAGAGCAGCGCCCGCGGCTCGTTGGACTTCGCGAAGACCTCGTTGAGGTTGGTCAGGTGGTCGGCGACCAGCAGACCCGCGCACAGCCCGAAGAACATCGCGATACCACCGAGGCGCGGAGTGGGTTCCCGGTGCACGTCCCGGGCCCGGATCTCCGGCATCGCCCCGGCCACGATCGCGAACTTCCGTACCGGCCCTGTCAGGAGGTACGTCACCGCAGCCGTGATGCAGAGCGTCAGCAGGTATTCACGCACGGGCTTCCCCACAGGTCTCGCTGGCCATCACAGCCCCACACCCTAGCGACGGACGCATATGGATGAGGACTTCCGGGTAGCGACGATGGTTGCACGCGTAGCTGTGCACCCCCGTCGGCTACCCCGCTTCAGCCGGGATACGGCGGAAACTGGCCGGTGAGCGCCCGTACCTCCTCCCGTGCCGCGGCCGGCTCCGTCTCGCCGCGCAGCACGGCCGCCAGCAGCGCCGCGATCCGCACCATCTCCGGCTCCCCCATGCCCTGGGTGGTCACCGCGGCCGTGCCCAGGCGCAGCCCGCGGCCGTCGCCGTGCGGCAGCGCGCAGCAGTCCAGCACCAGGCCCGCCGCCAGCAGCCGGCCGCGGGCGGTACGGCCGTCCACACCGAGCGGGACGGGGTCGGCGGTGATCAGGTGGGTGTCCGTGCCGCCGGTCGTCACGACCAGGCCCTCCGCCGCCAGATGACCGGCCAGCACCCGCGCATTGGCGACCACCTGATGGGCGTACACGGTGAACGCCGGGGTCGCCGCCTCGCCGAACGCGACGGCCTTGGCGGCGATGGTGTGCATCTGGGCGCCGCTCTGGGTGAAGGGGAAGACGGCCCGGTCCACGCGCTCGGCCAGCTCCGCGCCGCACAGGATCATCCCGCCGCGCGGACCGCGCAGCACCTTGTGGGTGGTCGCGCACACGATGTCCGCGTACGGCACCGGGTTGGGCGCCGCTCCCCCCGCGACCAGACCGATCGGGTGCGCCGCGTCGGCGATCAGATAGGCCCCGACCTCGTCGGCGACCTCGCGGAAGAAGGCGTAGTCCAGGTGCCGGGGGTAGGCGATGGAGCCGCACACGATCGCCTTGGGCCGGTGGTTGCGGGCCAGATGGCGCACCTGCTCGTGGTCGATCAGCCCGGTCTCGGCGTCGACGCCGTAACCGACGAAGTCGAACCAGCGGCCGGAGAAGTTCGCCGGGGAGCCGTGGGTGAGGTGGCCGCCGTAGGGCAGGCCGAGGGCGAGGACGGTGTCGCCGGGGCGCAGCAGGGCCGCGTAGGCCGCCAGGACGGCCGAGGAGCCGGAGTGCGACTGGACGTTGGCGTGCTCCGCGCCGAACAGGGCCTTGGCCCGGTCGACGGCCGCGCGTTCGGCGATGTCGACCAGCTCGCAGCCGCCGTGGTGCCGGGCGCCGGGGTAGCCCTCGGCGTACTTGTTGGCGAGCGCGGAGCCGAGGGCGGCGAGCACGGCCGGCGAGCAGAAGTTCTCGGCGGCGATCAGCTGGAGCGTGGTCGACTGCCTCTCCAGCTCGGCCAGGAGGATCTCGGCCATCGCCGGGTCCTGCCGGCGCAAGACGTCGGTCTCAAGGGGATGGGTGACCGACATGGCGGGCTCCCGGGCGGTCGACGGTGACGTAACCCCAATGTAGGCCGGGCAGGTCCGGGGCGCCCGGTATTGCGGCCACGCGCCCTACGCTCGTGCCGGAACCCCGGTCAGCGCCGTCACCACCGGGTCCAGGGCGTCCCGTATCTCGTCGCCGATCGACCGGAAGAAGGTGAGCGGGGCGCCGTACGGGTCGTACACCTCGTCCGCCTCGGCGGTCGGGGCGAGCAGCCAGCCGCGCAGCGCCGCCGCCGCGCGGACCAGTGCCCGCGCCCGCATGACCACGCCGTCCTCCAACGGCGGCAGGGTGGCCGGATCTATCGCCCGGACCAGGCGGGTGAACTCCTTCAGGGTGAAGGTGCGCAGGCCCGCCGAATGGCCCATGGAGATGACCTGGGCGCGGTGGTCGCGGGTGGCGGTCAGCACCAGGTCGGCCATGATCACGTGCTCGTCCAGCAGCTCCCGGCCGACGAAGCCCGAGGCGTCCGCCCCGAACTCGGCCAGGACGGTCTCCGCGTGGGCCTCCATGGGCGCGCCCTCGTGCCCCCAGGTGCCGGCGCTCTCCACGATCAGCCCGCCGCCGAGCACGCCGAGCCGCTCCGCGACGAAGTGGCGGGTCAGCCGCTCGGTGATGGGCGAGCGGCACACGTTGCCGGTGCTGACGTGGAGGATGCGGAAGGTGTCGCGGGGAAACCCGAACGTGGTCGTCTCCTCCGCGCTGTAGCCCCCGCCGCCTATGCCACGCCCCGCTTCAGGGGCCGTCAATTCGCCACCTCAAGGTCGGGTACGACCTTGCGCAGCTCCTCCGCGGAGAGCGCGCCCGCGCGCAGCAGCACCGGCACCTCGCGCGAGACGTCCACGATGGACGACGGCACGTTCCCCGGGGTGGGGCCGCCGTCGAGGTAGACGGAGACGGAGTCGCCGAGCATCTCCTGGGCGGCGTCGCAGTTCTCCGGCGCCGGGTGGCCCGTCAGGTTCGCCGACGAGACGGCCATCGGGCCGACCTCGGTCAGAAGTTCGATGGCGACCGGGTGCAGCGGCATGCGCACGGCGACCGTGCCGCGGGTGTCGCCGAGGTCCCACTGGAGGGACGGCTGGTGCTTGGCGACGATCGTCAGGGCGCCGGGCCAGAACGCGTCGACCAGCTCCCAGGCCAGCTCGGAGAAGTCCGTGACCAGGCCGTGCAGGGTGTTCGGGGAGCCGATGAGGACGGGGGTGGGCATGTTGCGGCCCCGGCCCTTGGCCGCGAGCAGGTCGGCGACGGCCTCCGAGGAGAACGCGTCGGCGCCGATGCCGTACACCGTGTCGGTCGGCAGCACCACCAGCTCGCCCCGGCGGACGGCGGACGCGGCCTCGCGCAGACCCGTCACGCGGTCGGTCGCGTCATTGGTGTCGTATCGCCGTGCCATGTCTAGCTGGCCTCCTCGTACACGTACTGCGGGGTTGAGAACTGGGGGGTGCTCACGGCAGCGCCTTGCGGGCGGTGGCGAACCGCGGGCGGTTGTTGAGGTCGGGGTGATCGGCCGCGTCGGCCCAGCCCCGCTCCTCGGTGAAGATCCACGGCACCTGGCCGCCCTGGGTGTCGGCGTGCTCGATCACGACGACACCGCCCGGGCGCAGCAGCCGGTGCGCGGTGCGTTCGATGCCCCGGATGAGGTCCAGGCCGTCCTCGCCGGAGAACAGCGCCATCTCCGGGTCGTAGTCGCGGGCCTCCGGGGCGACGTACTCCCACTCGGTGAGCGGGATGTACGGCGGGTTGGAGATGACCAGGTCGACCTGGCCGTCCAGGTCCGGGAAGGCGGTCAGCGCGTCGCCCTGGCGCAGGTCGACACGGGAGCCGGCCATGTTCTTGCGGGTCCACACCAGGGCGTCCTCGGACAGCTCCACGGCGTGCACGCGCGAGCGCGGCACCTCCTGGGCGAGGGCGAGCGCGATGGCGCCGGAGCCGGTGCACAGGTCGACGATGCAGGGCTCGACCACGTCCATGGCACGCACGGCGTCTATGGCCCAGCCGACCACCGACTCGGTCTCCGGCCGGGGCACGAACACCCCCGGCCCGACCTGGAGCTCCAGGTACCGGAAGTAGGCCCGCCCGGTGATGTGCTGCAGCGGCTCGCGCTGCTCACGCCGGGCGATGACCTCCCAGTACCGGGCGTCGAAGTCGGCGTCCTTCACGGAGTGCAGTTCGCCGCGCTTCACGCCGTGCACGAACGCGGCGAGCTCCTCCGCGTCGGTGCGCGGCGAGGGCACGCCGGCGTCGGCCAGCCGCTGGGTGGCCTGGGCCACCTCCGCGAGCAGCAGGTTCACGCGAGTCCTCCGTGTCGTACTCGTGCTCGTGCGTGCGTACGGCGGTCAGGCGGCGGCGAGCTTCGCCGCCGAGTCGGCGTCGACACAGGCCTGGATGACGGCGTCGAGGTCGCCGTCCAGGACCTGGTCGAGGTTGTACGCCTTGAAGCCGACGCGGTGGTCCGAGATGCGGTTCTCCGGGAAGTTGTAGGTGCGGATCTTCTCGGAGCGGTCCACGGTGCGGACCTGGCTGCGGCGGGCGTCGGCGGCCTCCCTCTCCGCCTCCTCCTGCGCCATGGCGAGCAGCCTGGAGCGCAGGATACGCATCGCCTGCTCCTTGTTCTGCAGCTGGCTCTTCTCGTTCTGGCAGGAGGCGACGACTCCGGTCGGGATGTGCGTGATGCGCACGGCGGAGTCGGTGGTGTTGACGGACTGGCCGCCCGGGCCGGAGGACCGGTAGACGTCGATGCGGAGGTCGTTGGGGTTGATCTCCACGTCCACCTCCTCGGCCTCGGGGGTGACGAGGACACCGGCGGCGGAGGTGTGGATACGGCCCTGGGACTCGGTGGCCGGGACCCGCTGCACGCGGTGCACCCCGCCCTCGTACTTCAGCCGGGCCCACACGCCCTGGCCGGGCTCGGTCTGCCCGCGGGCCTTCACCGCGACCTGGACGTCCTTGTAGCCGCCCAGCTCGGACTCGGTGGCGTCGATGATCTCGGTCTTCCAGCCGACGCGCTCGGCGTAGCGCAGGTACATGCGCAGCAGGTCCCCCGCGAACAGCGCCGACTCGTCGCCGCCGGCGCCCGCCTTGATCTCCAGGATGACGTCCTTGTCGTCACTGGGGTCGCGCGGGACGAGCAGCAGGCGCAGCTTCTCGGTCAGCTCCTCGCGCTGCTTCTCCAGGTCCTTGACCTCGGCGGCGAAGTCGGGGTCGTCGGCGGCGAACTCGCGCGCCGTCTCGATGTCGTCGCCGGTCTGCCTCCAGGAGCGGTACGTGGCGACGATCGGGGTCAGCTCGGCGTAGCGCTTGTTCAGCTTGCGCGCGTTCGCCTGGTCGGCGTGGACCGACGGGTCGGCGAGCTTCTTCTCCAGGTCGGCGTGCTCGGCGACGAGTTCCTCGACGGCCTCGAACATCTTGGGCTCCTGTACTGCGGTGAAGGGAAGGGCGGGCGACCAAAAACGCCGGTCCCGGGCACACCCCCGTGAGGGCGTGACCGTGGACCGGCGAAATGGGGCTCGCTACTTCTTGGAGCCGGCGGCAGCCTTGCCGAAGCGGGCCTCGAAGCGGGCCACACGGCCACCGGTGTCGAGGATCTTCTGCTTGCCCGTGTAGAACGGGTGGCACTCGGAGCAGACCTCGGCCCGGATGGTGCCGGACTCGATGGTGCTGCGGGTGGTGAACGACGCGCCGCAGGTGCAGCTGACCTGCGTCTCGACGTACGCGGGGTGGATGTCGCGCTTCAAGGTGTCTCCTAGGTTTCGGGAGGGCGCCGGGTCGCCACCACGGGATGCGGGAGCGTGAACCGGAGCCGACGTACCAGTCTGCCAGGACTGGGGCCATCCCCCAAAACCGGGGGTGCGGTTGTTCTATTCCTGAGGCGCGCGCCCGGGTTCCCGCGCCCCCTACGGGGCGCTCACCACGCCGCCTGCCTCGCCGGTGGCCGTTCCCTTCGTGGCCGAGGCCGGGATCGGCCGGTCGTTCTTCAGGGCGTTCCAGACCGACTGGGCCTGGGTCCTGGCCAGGAGGACGCGGTTGGGGTTGGCCGGGTCGTACCGCACCGGCATCGTGACCATCTTCATACGGGACGGCCCGATGCCCTTCAGGCCGTCGGCGAAGTCGATCAGGGAGTTCACCGAGCCGAGGTCGGAGTCGGTGGTGACGGCCTTGGTGGCGGTGTCGGCGAGGTCGTACAGCTTCTTCGGGTTCGTGAAGACGCCGACGTGCTTGACCTGCTCGATCAGGGCCTTGATGAAGGCCTGCTGGAGCTGGATGCGGCCGAGGTCGGAGCCGTCGCCCACGCCGTGCCGGGTGCGGACCAGACCGAGGGCCTGCTCGCCGTCCAGGGTGTGGGTGCCGGCCTTGAGGTCCAGGTGGCTCTGCCGGTCGTCGATGTCCTTGGTGGTCGTGACCCGGACCCCGCCCAGGTCGTCGATGAGCTTCTGGAAGCCCTGGAAGTCGACCTCCAGGTAGTGGTCCATGCGGATGCCGGTGATCGACTCGACGGTCTTGACCGCGCAGGCCGCGCCACCGGTGGAGTAGGCCTCGTTGAACATCACCCCGGACGCGGCGGGGTGGACGGCGCCCTTGGTGTCGGTGCACTCGGGGCGGTCCACCAGGGTGTCCCGGGGGATGGAGACCACGCTGGCCCGCTTGTGGCCCTCGTACACGTGGACGATCATCGCCGTGTCGGAGCGGGCGCTGCCGTCGTCCGTGCCGCCACCGAGCTTCCTGTTCTTGCCGGAGCGTGTGTCCGAGCCGAGGACCAGGATGTTCTGGGAGCCGTTGTCGACCTTCGAGGGCCGGTCGCTGCCGAGGGCCTGGTTGATGTCGACGCTGTGGAGGTTGCCGTTGAGCTTGAAGTACAGGTACCCGGCGCCCGACCCGCCCAGCACCACCACGCCGGCCGCCGTCCAGGCGGTCGCGCGCAGCACCCTGCGCCCCGTGCTGGGCGCCTTGCGGCGGCGGCCCTTGCCCCGGCGGCGCGAGGTCGTGCCCGGCTCGGTTATGGCGGGCTGAGGCGTACTCTCGGCGACCACATCGCTCCTAGGTCTCGTCGGTCGGTTACCCCCTGAGGTCAGGGTCAGGCGCGGTCGTCACCGCTCCATCGTCGCTCCGCCCGGTCAGACGGGGGAACTCGGGAAAGGGTTGCACGACGCACCGCGCCCCCCGCGTACGGCGACGGGCACGCTGCGTAGTCGCCCGCTGCGGGTGCACGGCGCTCACCTGCGGATTCGGCGCCCGTGATCGCACACCTCGGAGCCGGTGCCCGCCGTGCCCCCTGTGGCAAAGATCTCGCTTGCGGCCTTTATGCCGGAAGCCCGCCCCCGTCGCTGCGGACGGGGGCGGGCTTCCTCAAGGACGAGCCGTCGGTCGGAACCGTCAGTCGCCGTTGCCGGGCGCCGGCGTCGTCTTCTGGATCTGCATCAGGAACTCGACGTTCGACTTGGTCTGCTTCATCTTGTCGAGAAGCAGCTCGATCGCCTGCTGCTGGTCCAGCGCGTGCAGGACGCGGCGGAGCTTCCAGACGATGGCCAGCTCCTCGTTGCCGAGCAGGATCTCCTCCTTGCGGGTACCGGACGCGTCCACGTCCACCGCCGGGAAGATGCGCTTGTCGGCGAGCTTCCGGTCGAGCTTCAGCTCCATGTTGCCGGTGCCCTTGAACTCCTCGAAGATCACCTCGTCCATGCGGGACCCGGTGTCCACGAGAGCCGTGGCCAGGATGGTCAGCGAGCCGCCGTCCTCGATGTTGCGCGCCGCACCGAAGAACCGCTTCGGCGGGTAGAGCGCGGTCGAGTCGACACCACCGGACAGGATGCGGCCGGAGGCCGGGGCGGCCAGGTTGTAGGCGCGGCCCAGACGCGTGATCGAGTCGAGCAGCACGACCACGTCGTGGCCCAGCTCGACCAGGCGCTTGGCCCGCTCGATGGCCAGCTCGGCGACGGTCGTGTGGTCCTCGGCCGGACGGTCGAAGGTCGAGGAGATGACCTCGCCCTTGACCGACCGCTGCATGTCGGTGACCTCTTCCGGACGCTCGTCGACGAGGACGACCATCAGGTGGCACTCGGGGTTGTTGTGCGTGATCGCGTTGGCGATCGCCTGCATGATCATGGTCTTACCGGTCTTCGGCGGGGCCACGATCAGACCGCGCTGGCCCTTGCCGATCGGCGAGACCAGGTCGATGATGCGGGTCGTGAGGACACCCGGGTCGGTCTCCAGACGGAGCCGGTCCTGCGGGTAGAGCGGGGTCAGCTTGTTGAACTCCGGGCGGCCACGGCCGTGTTCGGGCGCCATGCCGTTGACGGAGTCCAGGCGGACCAGCGCGTTGAACTTCTCGCGGCGCTCGCCCTCCTTCGGCTGGCGGACGGCACCGGTGACGTGGTCGCCCTTGCGCAGGCCGTTCTTGCGGACCTGGGCGAGGGAGACGTACACGTCGTTCGGGCCGGGCAGGTAGCCGGAGGTCCGGATGAAGGCGTAGTTGTCGAGGATGTCCAGGATGCCCGCGACCGGGATCAGGACGTCGTCCTCGGCGAGCTGCGGCTCGGCGATCTCGTCGCGGCCACGACGGCCCCGGCGGTCGCGGTAGCGGCCGCGACGGCCGCGCCGGCCGCCCTCGAAGTCGTCGTCGTCCTGCGGACCGGTGTTGCGGTCCTGACGGCCGCCGCCCTGCTGCTGGCCCTGCTGCTGACGGTCCTGACGGCCGCCGCCCTGACCCTGCTGGTCGTCACCCTTGTTGCGGCGGTCGCGGTCGCGGTCACGGTCCCGGCCGCGCTCGCGGCGGTCCCGGCGGCCACGGCCCTCGCCGTCGGCGTCGCCCTTGGCCTCGCCCTGCGGCTGCGACTGCTGCTGCGCGGGCGTCTCGGCCTTGGGCTCGCTCTTGGCCTCGGCGGCGACGGTGTCGGCGCCGTTCGCGGCCGGGCTGCCCGCCTCGGCGGTGGCGCGGCGGCGACGGCGCTCGGTCGGAACGTCGTCGGAGGCCGGCTGGCCGGGGATCTCGATCTGCTGCTGGGCCACGGCCTTCTCGGCGGGGGCCTCGTTCTTGGCCTCCCCCTTCTTCGCCGTGCTCTCGCCGCTCTCGGCGGACTCGCCGGTGCGGGCCTTGGAGGTGGCCCGGCGCTTCGGCTTGGTCTCGGTGGCGGTGTCGGCCTTGGCAGCGGGGGCACCCCCGGCGGCCTGCGCCTCCTTGATGACCTCGATCAGCTGGCTCTTGCGCATCCGCGCGGTGCCCCTGATGCCGAGGCCCGAGGCGACCTGCTGCAGCTCGGCCAGCACCATGCCCTCGAGGCCGGTACCGCGGCGCCGCCGGGAGCCGGCACCGGTGGCAGGCGCGGAGGCGTCCGTGGCGGGCGCGGCAGCGGTCTCCTCGACACGTGCGCCCATCAGATCGGTGGTGTCGCTCACGAAGGGTCCTTCCCTGGAGCGGACGTCGGCCTGTCTGGCTCGGCGACCGGTTGTGCTGTCCGGCTACGGTCCTGTCTTCTGTGAACCGTGCCGGGGCGGTGGTCCGCCAAAGCGGCGGAAGAAATGTGCGGTGATGGCGCTTCCGCGAGCCGTGGCACCCAGTGTCACGTGGCGTGGTAGCACCGATTCCGAAGCGTGCCCGGCGGCCCGCTCAGTGCTCGCATACGACGTACTGCCCAGGTACGGCGCAAGGAACACGGAGTGGCGCGGGAGGCTCCCGGAAGAATGTCTGTCCCGGACGGGGACACGAGGCACCTCGCCATGGTGGGGTCGGGTGCAGACTTGAGGTTAACACTACCGGATCCAACAAACATTCCCCCTCTCCAAATCCGGCAACCGTGTGTCAGGTCGCAAGCGGCAGCACGCTCGCTCCCTGGACGTCGAGGTCCAGCCGGTTGGCGGCCCAGCCCTCACCCGCGAGGTGGGACACCTTGTCGGCGCTGCCGGCGTCGGCGAGCGCCATGACGGTGGGCCCGGCGCCCGAGATCACGGCCGGGACGCCGTCGGCGCGCAGCCGCTCCACCAGCGCGGCGCTCTCCGGCATGGCCGGCGCGCGGTACTCCTGGTGCAGGCGGTCCTCGGTGGCGGGCAGCAGCAGCTCGGGGCGCCTGGTCAGGGCCTCGACGAGCAGAGCGGCGCGGCCCGCGTTGGCGGCGGCGTCGACGTGCGGCACGGAGCGCGGGAGCAGGCCGCGCGCGGTCTCGGTCAGGACCGGCTTCCCGGGCACGAAAACCACCGGAACGATGGAACGGTGCGGCTCCATCCTGATGGCCCGCGCGGCGCCGGCCTCCATCCAGGACAGGGTGAAGCCGCCGAGCAGACAGGCGGCCACGTTGTCGGGGTGGCCCTCGATCTCGGTGGCCAGCTCCAGCAGTGCCGCGTCGTCCAGACGGGCCTCGCCGCCTATGGTCACCGCGCGGGCGGCGACGATCCCGGCGCAGATGGCGGCGGAGGAGGAGCCGAGGCCCCGGCCGTGCGGGATGCGGTTGGCGCAGACGATCTCCAGGCCCCGGGGCTGCCCGCCCAGCAGGTCGAAGGCGGTGCGCAGGGAGCGGACGAGGAGGTGGCTCTCGTCCCGCGGAAGGGTCTCGCTGCCCTCTCCCGCGATGTCGATGTGCAGCCCGGAGTCGGCCACCCGGACGACCACGTCGTCGTACAGCCCCAGCGCGAGGCCCAGGGCGTCGAAGCCCGGACCGAGGTTGGCGCTGGTGGCGGGAACGCGCACCCGGACGGCGGCGGCGCGGAACGCTGGACCGGCCATCGCTCGTTGACTCTCCTTGAGCTGCGTGACTGTCGAAGACATTCGATACGTACGTAAGACCCTCGGGCCGCGCGGCCGGCGCGGCGTCGCCCATGTGCGAGGACGTGGGCGACGGGCGGGGTTCGGTACAGCCTATCGAAGGAAGGTTCTGTGGCGACATAGGGCGCACAGGAGGCGCACGATGCGTGTCGCAAGCCCCCTGTGCACCCTGTCAGGGATGTCGCGGATGTCGCGGACCGGGCCGCTCAGGACCGGTGCCCGGGCGCTCCCGAGCTCCGGCCCGGACTCCGGCTGCCGCCGGGCCGGGGCCGAGGCCGGTGTTCCGGCTCCGGCTCCGGCTTCGGCTGCCGCTGCGGCCCGGGCTCCGGCTTCCGTGACGGGGCTTCCGGCGCTCAGGCCAGGCCGAGGCGCTCGGCCGCGGTGGCCGCGTCGACCGGGACGGTGACCGGCTGCGGGGCGCCGGCGACGGCCCAGTCGGGGTCCTTCAGGCCGTTGCCGGTGACGGTGCACACGATGCGCTGGCCCGGGTCCACCTTGCCCTGCTCCGCGGCCTTGAGCAGACCGGCCACGGAGGCGGCGGAGGCGGGCTCCACGAAGACACCCTCCTGCGCGGCCAACAGGCGGTAGGCGCGCAGGATCTCACGGTCCGTCACCTCGTCGATGGCACCGCCGGACTCGTCCCGCGCGGCCAGGGCGTAACTCCAGGACGCGGGGTTGCCGATGCGGATGGCGGTGGCGATGGTCGACGGGTCCTTGACGACCTCGCCCCGCACGATCGGAGCACTGCCGGACGCCTGGAAACCCCACATACGAGGGGTTTTGCCGGCGATGCCGTCGGCCGCGTACTCCTGGTAGCCCTTCCAGTAGGCCGTGATGTTGCCCGCGTTGCCGACCGGGAGGACGTGGATGTCGGGCGCGTCGCCGAGCATGTCCACGATCTCGAAGGCGGCCGTCTTCTGGCCCTCGATGCGCACCGGGTTGACCGAATTCACCAGCGCCACGGGGTAGTTCTCGCTCAGTGCGCGCGCCAGCGTGAGGCAGTCGTCGAAGTTGCCGTCGACCTGGAGGATCTTCGCGCCGTGCACGAGGGCCTGGCCCATCTTGCCGAGGGCGATCTTGCCCTGCGGGACGAGCACGGCGGAGACCATGCCGGCCCGCACGGCGTACGCGGCGGCGGAGGCGGACGTGTTGCCGGTGGAGGCGCAGATGACGGCCTTCGCCCCCTCCTCCTTGGCCTTGCTGATGGCCATGGTCATGCCGCGGTCCTTGAAGGACCCGGTGGGGTTGGCCCCCTCCACCTTCAGGTGGACCTCACAGCCCGTGCGCTCGGAGAGCACCTGCGCGGGCACGAGGGGCGTGCCGCCCTCACGGAGCGTCACGACCGGCGTGGTGTCGGATACCGGCAGCCTGTCCCGGTACTCCTCGATGATTCCGCGCCACTGGTGGGTCATTGCTGGTTACTCTCCTTCAACCCGCATGATGCTGGCGACACCCCGCACGGTGTCGAGCTTGCGCAGTGCCTCGACGGTCCCGGAGAGGGAGGCGTCGGAGGCCCGGTGGGTGACGACGACGAGGGAGGCCTCGCCGTCCTTGCCCTGCTGCCGAACGGTGTCGATCGACACCCCGTGCTCGGCGAAGACGGTGGCGACCTGGGCGAGCACGCCCGGTTTGTCGGCCACGTCGAGGCTGATGTGGTACCGGGTGACGACCTCGCCCATCGGGGAGACGGTCAGGTCGGCGTACGCCGACTCACCCGGCCCGGTGGCGCCGTTCAGCCGGTTGCGGCAGACGGCGACCAGGTCGCCGAGCACGGCCGAGGCGGTGGGCGAACCGCCGGCGCCCGGGCCGTAGAACATCAGCTGCCCAGCGGCGTCGCTCTCCACGAAGACGGCGTTGTACGCGCCGCGCACGGAGGCGAGCGGGTGGCTGAGCGGGATCATCGCGGGGTGCACGCGCGCCGTGACGGACGAACCGTCCGCGGACCGCTCGCAGATGGCGAGCAGTTTGATGGTGCAGCCCATCTCCTTGGCGGAGCGGAAGTCGGCGGCGGTGACCTCGGTCATGCCCTCGCGGTAGACGTCGTCGAGGCGCACGCGCGTGTGGAAGGCGATCCCGGCCAGGATGGCGGCCTTGGCGGCGGCGTCGAAGCCCTCGACGTCGGCGGTCGGGTCGGCCTCCGCGTATCCCAGGGCGGTGGCCTCGTCCAGGGCCTCCTGGTACCCGGCGCCGGTCGAGTCCATCTTGTCGAGGATGAAGTTGGTGGTGCCGTTGACGATGCCGAGCACGCGGTTGACCTTGTCGCCGGCGAGCGATTCGCGCAGCGGCCGGATCAGCGGGATGGCACCGGCGACGGCGGCCTCGTAGTAGAGGTCGCGGCCGTGCTCCTCGGCGGCGGCGTGCAGGGCGGCCCCGTCCTGGGCGAGCAGGGCCTTGTTGGCGGAGACGACGGAGGCGCCGTGCTCGAAGGCGGCGGTGATGAGGGACCGGGCGGGCTCGATCCCGCCGATGACCTCGACCACGACGTCGATGTCCCCGCGTTTGACGAGAGCGGTGGCGTCGGTGGTGACGAGGGAGGGGTCGATGCCCTCACGCACCTTGGCGGGCCGCCGTACGGCCACGCCCGCGAGCTCCACGGGCGCCCCGATCCTGGCGGCGAGGTCGTCGGCGTGCGTCGTCATGATGCGCGCCACCTCTGAGCCGACCACTCCACAGCCCAGCAGCGCCACCTTCAGCGGACGCGTACGCATCATCCGACCTCGTTTCCTCTTACCGTCTACGGTTGGACCAGTCTCACTCACCGGACGGGAGTTTCTACCCTTCGTCCGGATCGTGAGACATCTATTTCATTTGTACGGGACCGCGAGACCGCAGATCTTCCGGCCCCTTTCCCGGGGTCGCCCTCCGGGTCACCCGACGTCGAGACGCAGGAGGTCCTCCTCCGTCTCCCGGCGGACGATCACCCGCGCCTCGCCGTCCCGTACGGCGACGACGGGCGGCCGGAGCACGTGGTTGTAGTTGCTGGCCATGGACCGGCAGTACGCGCCCGTGGCCGGTACGGCGATCAGGTCGCCCGGCGCCAGGTCGGAGGGCAGGAACGCGTCCCTGACCACGATGTCCCCGCTCTCGCAGTGCTTGCCGACGACACGGGCGAGCATCGGCTCGGCGTCGGACGCGCGGGACACGAGGGCGACGCTGTACTCGGCGTCGTACAGCGCGGTCCGGATGTTGTCCGACATGCCGCCGTCGACCGAGACGTACGTGCGCAGTCCGTCGAGCGGCTTGACCGTGCCGACCTCGTAGAGCGTGAAGGCGGTGGGGCCGACGATGGCGCGCCCGGGCTCCACGGAGATCCGGGGCGTGCGCAGCCGGGCGGCCTCGCACTCCCGCGTCACGATCTCGGTGAGCGCCTTGGCGATCTCGTGCGGCTCGCGGGGGTCGTCGTCACTGGTGTAGGCGATGCCGAGCCCGCCCCCCAGGTCGATCTCCGGCAGCTCCACGCCGTGCTCGTCCCGGATGTCCTTCAGCAGCCCGACGACACGGTGGGCGGCGACCTCGAAGCCCGACATGTCGAAGATCTGCGACCCGATGTGGGAGTGGATGCCGATCAGCTCCAGCCCGTCGAGCCGCAGCGCCCGCCGCACGGCCTCGGCGGCCTGGCCCCCGGCGAGCGGGATCCCGAACTTCTGGTCCTCGTGGGCGGTGGCGATGAACTCGTGGGTGTGCGCCTCCACGCCCACGGTGATCCGGATCTGCACGCGCTGGCGGGTGCCCAGCTCCTGGGCGATGTGGGCGACCCGCACGATCTCCTGGAAGGAGTCGAGCACGATCCGCCCCACACCGGCCTCGACGGCCCGGGTGATCTCCGCGACGGACTTGTTGTTGCCGTGGAAGGCGATGCGCTCGGCGGGCATCCCGGCGGACAGCGCGGTCGCCAGCTCACCACCGGAACACACGTCCAGGTTGAGACCCTCCTCGTCCAGCCACCGCACGACGGCCCGGGACAGGAAGGCCTTCCCGGCGTAGAAGACGTCGGCGTCCGGCCCGAACGCGGTACGCCAGGCACGCGCGCGGGACCGGAAGTCGGCCTCGTCGAGGACGTAGGCGGGAGTGCCGAACTCCTCGGCGAGCCGGCTGACGGGGATCCCGCCGACGGTGACCACGCCGTCCTCGCCGCGCGTGACGGTCTGGGCCCACACCTTCTGGTCCAGGGCGTTGAGGTCGGCGGGCGGCGCGGAGTAGTGCCCCTCGGGCAGGACGTCGGCGTGACGGGGCCCGGCGGGATGGGCGGAACGGCTCATGACGTGACTCTCAGACTCTCTGTCTCTCTCCGGGACGCATCTGCTCGCGCGCCTCAGAGGTGTTCGGGTGCGTCGATGCCGAGCAGGGACAGGCCGCCGGCCAGCACCGTCCCGGCGGCTTCGGCGAGGGCCAGCCGGGCGCGGTGGGCGGCCGAGGGTTTCTCGTCGCCGACGGGAAGCACGCAGGGCAACAAAGGCAGCACGGCATCGGCGACGGTGACGAGATGCCGGGCAAGCCGATCCGGGGCACGACGGGTGGCGGCCACGGCGAGGACGCGGGGGTGGGCGGCCAGGGGGGTCAGGAGGGGGGTGGGGGTGGTGCCGGTGGTGCTGGTCGTGCTTTCGGTGTCGGCGACGGCGCTGGCGCCGGCACTGGAACTGGAACTGGAACTGACGGTCGAGGGGGCGAGCGGGCCGGCGCTGGCGTACACCGGGGTCACCAGGGGGCCGGCATCGGCGTGCGCGAGCGTCCCGAGAAGGCTCCGGCCACCGGCGCTCGCGGAGGTGCCGAAGGGGTCGGCCGCAGCGTCCGCGGGAACCCCCGGACGGCGGACACCACCGTGCCCACGGGCACCGAAGGGCCCGGCGCCGAACTGTGCGACGAGTCCGATCGGGCCGGGCTCGGCGGAGAAACCGAGGCGGGCGGCATTGCGGCTGAGGGCACGGACACGGGCGTGCGCGTACCGCACGCGGAACAGCGGATTGCTCTCCCGCTGGACCAGGTGATCGGCGGTGATCCGGGGCCGGTCGTGCGGGGCGGGATGAAGGAGGGCCCACCGGGCGGCATCGGGCCCGAGCGGCGCGGGATCCTCCGGCGCGGGCACGGGCCGCAGATTGACGGGCTCGCCGTGCTCGACGGTGGCGCGCCCGCCCTGGGTCCCCACGAGGCGGACGACGGCGTCGGCGACGACCTCGGCCCGCACCTCGTACGGCACCCGCAGCGCGACGACCTGTCCGGCGAGGGCGTCTCCGTACCCGTACCGGGTGCCCTTCTCCCGGATCTCCCGGACCAGCCCGGCGACGGGATCGACCTGCTCGTCGAGGCTGATGTTGAGAAACCCGGGCCCGGTGACGACGACGTCCCGGATGCCCTCGGCCTCGGCCAGCCGGGCACGCAGGATCCCGGCGACCCGCAACGCCGGCTGCCCGGCCGGCCGGGCGAGCTGGAGCGCGATGGTGGTGGAGAAGTCCCCGCACCCCCCGGGCCCCGGCTCGGTCACCACGGCCCGCTCGGGCACGGTCACACTCAGCTCCCCGTCATCGACAGCACGACGCACCGCGTGCAACACGGTGCGGGACAGCTCGACGGGGGTCACGGGACAAGCGTAGGGGAGGAGGGGGGTGGGTAGGCGAGGCGGTTATGGCTGGGCGGGGGTGGCCGGGGGTGGTGGGGGCGTGGGGAGGTTGTCCTTACGTGGGGCGGACCAGGGGTGGGGGCGCGAGGCGGCTATCCCTAGGTGGGGCGGACCAGGGGGGTGGGGGCGCGAGGTGGTTGTGCTTACCCGGGGCGGACCGGGGGGTGGGTGAGCGAGGCGGCTGTCCCTACGCGGGGCCGACCTGCCCTCCGACCTGCCCTCCGAGGGACATGCCACGTGGCAGGCCGCTGGAGAGGCGTCCGTCGGAGAGGCCCCCGTCGCGGGAGATGTGGCCGTCGGGCGCCTCGGAAGTGCTGCCGTTGCCGGAGTCTTCGGAGGAGCTGCCGGTATGAGTGGAGCCCGCCTCACGATCGGTCTCTCCTTCACCACCCCCGCCCCGATCTCCGCCACCGGGAGCTCCCCCACCGGAATCCCCACCGCTGCGATCTTCCCGGCACTCCCCGGACCCCCCTGTTCCCCCCGGGCCCCCTGGTGCACCGGGCCTGCCGAACCCCTCACGCCCTCCCTCTCCCCCATGCCCGGTCCGCCGCTCCATGAGCTGCTTGACGAGCCGTACGAGCTCCGAGGGCTCGAAGGGCTTGGAGAGGAAGGCGTCCACGCCGACATCGAGGCCGGTCTCGACCTCGTACTGCGAACACGCGCTGATGATGGCGAGGGGCAGGTGGTGCGTACGGGGATCGGCCCGGAGCCGGGCGGCGGTGCGGAGCCCGTCCAGCCGGGGCATGACGACGTCGAGCGTCACGACGTCGGGCCGCACCTCGTGCACCACGTCCAGACACTCGGCACCATCGGCCGCGGTCACGACCTCTAGCCCTTCCAGTTCGAGGTTGACCCTGATCAGCTGCCGGATGACCTTGTTGTCGTCCACAACAAGCACCCGACCCGAAGCGCCTGGCACAAGTCGAGAGTAGGTCCGGACCGGCCGCCGCGTCCGGGTTTTCCCCACTTCCACCCCGTACAGGGGACCCGCCGGCCCCCACCCGGGGAAACGGGTTCCTGATCACCCCGCCGGACCTGCTAATGTTCTACCCGTCGCCGCAAGCGAGACGCTCAGCGCCCGACACGCCCCCGTAGCTCAGGGGATAGAGCAACGGCCTCCGGAGCCGTGTGCGCAGGTTCGAATCCTGCCGGGGGCACACTGTGTAAGTGTGTCCAAGACCCCGTCACCAGCGGAAACGCTGAGGCCGGGGTCTTCGCGTATGTGCAGGCGTATGCCGCCCGGAGCGGCCGTATGCCGGGGTCTGTGGACGAGGCGTGGACGGGATCTTGGAGCATCGCCGCAGGTGAGCACACAGAATCTCGGCGGCGGCACCGACATCGGGCGTCCGCCTCAACGGCCGTAGCCGCGGCTCACGTCTTGCCGGCACCGCGCCTTGCAACCCCTCCGCGCAGGGACAATCCGGCTCCTCGCCTCACAACCCTGAACGCCGCGAGATACTGCCGCTCTGGCTCAGCGCGTCGCGATCACCAGGGGGGCTCCGATGTCAGACCAGGCACAGCGTCCACTCCGCCCCGACGACAAGGCGGAACTGGCTCGCTTTCACAACGGCGACACCTTGGACAACATCCCGGTCATCCGTATCCCTCAGGCCCGTCCTAACGGGTCATCCAGTGCCCGGTGGGTTGCTCTAGTCGCCTGCGTAGGCGTCCTTGGTGGACTAGCCGGGGCAGGGGTTGCATATTTTTCCGAAGACCATGACGGGAACGCGAGCGCACACGCTCCTGGGACGTCTGTGAGCGCACCTGAAACGAAGGGCGTGGCACTACCTGCCTCGCCCACATCGAGTCCGTCGACACCCACACAGGCAGCTTCCACTCTGGGTACGGTGACGCAAGCGACCTTGGAACAGGTACGGATCATCCAGACGCCGCCCACTGGCGGTGACCCGGGGTCCACCTTCTGCCTCGTGTATACCGGCAGCTCATCCGGAACCGAGCGAGAAGCGATCTTGCTGATGAACGCCCCTGGTTACCAATGCCAGGACTTGCTCCCGTACGACGGCATCAACTCCCCCTTCTCCACCGAAGCGCCGAACTGCCAGCCGCCGTCGAGAGAAGCTGTACTGAGCTTCGCTGAAACGGGCGGATGGGATGAAGACTTGATGTACACCTGCCTGACTAAAAATCATGGGGCCTGATCAGAACGGGTGGAGTTGAGGCCGGCACCTTGGTGAGGCGCACGGCCTCAAGCTCGGTTCCAAGCCTGACGATGGCGAGCAACGCCGTACACCTGCTCCACCTGGTCGGCTGTAAGAACCCCGGAGAGCGGCGCGAGTGCCGATACCTGACGCTCCTGGTACACCCGAACATCGAGCTGCGTAGCGACCACCTTCAGCTCGGTGACACCCACGAAGACGAGCACCGGCTCCACCGGTACCGGGAAGTCGCAATAGCGCTCAAGCAGTCGGGCGACCCGCTTGGCCTCTGCCCGGCTCTTGCGTGCGTAGGGCGCCGGCTTCCCGTGATCGACTTTCACGGAATCGTCCCCGACCCATACGGCCCGCTTGTGGTGGTGCTTCGTATTGATGCTGAACACTCCCCCAGGCCCGATCAGTAAGTGATCGATATCCACTTTGTTGGCCAAGGGAACGGAGTGCAGGACGCGCCAGCCGTGGCGCCCCAAGCGGTTCAACTCGGCTCCCACTCGCCGCTCCCCCGCCAATCCCTTTCGCCAGGAGTCCCATTCCGAGGGCCGCCGCAGAAGCCGTGAAACGACTCGCTCCATCAGCCCCGGGCCGGATTCGGCGAGCAGATCACGCAACGCCTGCCCGGGAGGGTTGACGGCCAGGTCGTCGGCCGGCGTCAGAGGCGGCAGCATCGGACGCGCCTGAACCTCCGGCGCCCTGTCTGGCGGGACAGGCTCGGTGAGGTTCTGTAAGTGCTTCGTGAGCACGGCGATCACGTCGTCACGACACTCGGCCCGCAAAACCGTGATGTCCCTCGTCGTGACGTCCGCCCAACCGACCGCGGTGCCATCAGGCAGGTTGGCGTACAGACGATCATGCCAGTACCGCTTCCAGCGCGTGACGTGCAGTTCCACAAGGCCCCCCTGTACTCCCGCGTTGACGTTGCAGATATGCCAGCAGCAAGCGAGACGAGGCCACAAGACCGCAGGGTACGCAGCTCGACTCAGCACGCCCTTTCCGAACGACGCATCGGCGCAGGTAGGAACAAAACGAGGGAGGCCCCAGGCGGCATGCCTGAGGCCTCAGTGAGGGTGCAGGTTGTCTCACTCGTACTCGCGGAGCAGGTCCTCGATGCGCCGGTTGGCGACGTCCTGCCGTCCGTCGAGGCACTTCGCGTACCTGGTCAGCAGGACCTCAACGCTGTTGCCGGCGCGCTCGGCAACCTCGGTGGGATCCACCCCCGCATTGAGCCACGTCGACAGCGCCGAGTGCCGAAGGTCGTACGGCCTGCTCGCAAGTGGCGAGGCCGCGACAGCCGGCGGAAGCGCCAGGAGCCGAGCCTCCTGCCACACGCGGTAATAGGTCGAGGACGGGACGATCGAACCCTTCTCGCTGAAGAAGAGCCGCCCGTCTTCCGCCGTGCCGAACGTGGCCAAGTGCTCCCGCAGCACGGCAACAAGCTGGGGCGGGATGGGCACACGCCGAACGTCCTCAGTCGGTCGGTTCTTGAGCCCGCGGTCGTCGTGGGTCTCCCCCGAGTCCGTCCACTGCTTGCCGACCGAAGGACGGGTCCGGTGGAGCAGCGCCGATCCCCAGCCTTGCTCAGGGAGGACAAGGTCAGTCTCGACCAGGCCGACCGCCTCAGCGGGCCGGAGGCCACCGAAGTACATAGCCGCGAACAGCCCGACGAGGCGCCGGCCGCGAGCACGCCGGTAGCCGCCGACGTAGGACACTGCCGCCAGCAGATCGCGGGCCTGTTCCGGGTTCGCGACAACGCGCGGATCGACCTGGTTCGAGACCTTGGGCTTCTGCCAGCGAACCGCCGTGATCGGATTCTCTCGCAGCTCCCCCAGGTCGACCGCGTAGTTCGCAGCGTTGACGAGGGTCCGCCGCTTCCGCCGCACGGTCTCGGCAGCTGCCGCGGTGCCGTCGAGCTTGAGCTTCAGCCCGTCGAGCACCGCACGGGCCGTTGCCGGTTCAGCGAGGTCCGCAAGCGGCCGGGAAGCCTTCGCTACCCAGTGCAGGACGTTCCGGACACTGTCCGGGACTTCCCGGTCGTCGGGGCCTGGCAGCACGAAGGCCCAGTTACGTAAGGCCTTGCGGATCTCCTCGTCGGACGGTCGCCCTGCGCGCTCCGCGAGCAGTTCCATGGTCACGCTGGTCAGAGATTCATTGATGCCGTCTCGCGTATTGGGTGCAGCGTGCGGCCACTTCATTGCGAGATACCTGAGGGCGAAGTCATACCAGGACAATGGCGACTTCTTCTCTTCCATTGAAGCCGGAAGACCAGTTTCCGTGTCGAACTCTTCGCCGCCCCGCATGGCACTCATAAGCTTCGCTCGGTAGTGATCAGCGAGCGCCTTGGTGCGGAACGAGTCAGAGAAGACGTTGCCCGCGACGGACCAGCGGACGCCGTAAGAAGGCGTCTTGGTGTCCCGCTTGCGTACGCCCCAGACCTTGACGTCGAGAGACTTCACGCCGCCTCCTCCAGCTGCCGTAGCCACGAGGTGAAATCACTGCGCCAGACCCGAAGCTCACCGTTGGGGAGCTTGAAAGCGGCTGGCCCCAACCCCAGCTCACGCCAGCGGTAGAACGTCCGGCGAGAAACGCCGCCCAGTTCGTCCAAGACTTGGCGAACGGTCATCAGCTCGTCGCGGCGGGCGTCCATGTCGGCTCTCCTTCCGTTCCAGGGGCAGGTTCGAGTGATGTGGTGAGCCAGGCTTCGGCGCGGGAGAGGCCGGTACCGGCGAAGACCCAGTGGGCGAGGACGAGGGTGGTTTCGCCGTCCTGCGGGACAACTGGAGCGCTCTGGGCGCGGCGCCATTCGGCACGGGCGTCACGGAGGGCGCCGAGGGTGGTGGAGTAGCGACGGGACTTGGTGGAGAAGTGGCCGCGGAAGCCGAGCATGTGCGCCCAGGGACGGAGGCGGAGGTCTGCCAGCTCGGGGCGTGCGCCGAGGGTCCAAGCGGTACGGATCATGCGCCGGGCGTGTTCGGTGATCCGGGCTTGGGCCAGTTCGGCGAGGAACCGGATCGGCCGGTCGAGGGTGCCGGTCGCGGTCTCGGCGCCCTTGGTGGCGTACTTGGCGATGTAGGCCGCGACGGCTCGCTCGGTCAGCTCCTGGCCGTCGTTGAAGTCGGCGGAGCGGATCGGGCGGACGTCGAGCTGGCGGCCGAAGACGAACGCGTGCGACCGGCCATCGATCTCCGGTCCGTCGACGCGTGCGGCAGCGGCAGCCGCACCGATGGCGTCCGTCAGCAGCTCGGTGGTGGCCCAGGCCGGTGGAGGCGTGTCGCCGCCTTCCGGGCCGTCGAGGCGGATGACGGCGTGGAAGTGGACGGCGCCCCGCTTCTGGTACTCGGCGACCTTGGCGAACGAGATCCGGGCGTGATCGCAGAAGGCGCGTTGGGTGAGGCCGGCGCGCTTGGCGACCTCGCGGCGGAGGTAGATCGAGAAGCGCCGCCACAAGGCTCCGGCGTGCGCGTTCCAGAGCACGGCCGCTTCGTAGTCGTAAGTGTCCGGGTCGAGAGGCGAGCCCAGGGCGGGATCCGTCTCGTCGTGCCGGAGGCCGCAGCGGCAGTCACGTCCGCCGGAGGGGCGGTTGTGGACCGGGCCGAAGCCGGGGGCGGTGAAGGTGGCGAAGACACGGGGATGGGTGCCGACCTGTTCCGGGGTGCCCTTGCCGCCCCGGAGACCGGCGGTGATCAGGTGGAAGGTGTCGCGGCGGTAGGTCTCGGCGCAGGCGACACAGCGGGTGGCGCGGCGGTTGTTGCAGCGGACGAGGAGCTGACCGGCGGGCAGGGCGCTGGAATCGAGATGGTGCAGGAGGCTGCCGATCTCGCCGGTCGTGGTGTCGACCTGGTACTCGGAGCGGTGGCCGTCGAGGCGGACAGGGTTGGTGCAGCCACCCAGGCCGGAGAGTTGGCGTGCCAGCTCGGGCATGGTGCCGAGTGAGGCCAGCATCGAGAGTTCCGCCAGCGGGGGCGGAGTCTGCCGGGTGATGATGGGACTTCCTTTCGGCTGTTTCTGCGGTCGGGAGGGACGGCCCCGGGGCGACGGGATGCTTGGCGGCGTTGGTGTCGCCCCGGGGCCGGTCAGCGCTTGTGCGCGTTGCTGACGAGGGAGCGCAGGACCACGGCGGCGATGGCCACGGAGACGGCCGAGATGGCGACCGCGGCCAGGAGCGCGGTGAGCACGATGCCGACGACGACCACGGCGGCCACGGCTCCGGCGCCGATGCCCACGTACGGGGCGACCGGACGGCCGGCGGAGGGAGCCGGAGCCTGGATCTGCTGAGACGTGGGGATCGTGGTCGGCAGGGTCGGGACGTCGGGGAGCTTGGGGCGCAGCATGGCGGACTCCTTGTCACTTGTGGGTGCCGTTGACGACGTCGACGCCGGCGCGGGTGCCGGACTCGATGGCGGGGGCGAGGAAGGTGTGCGAGAGCCAGAAGCCGAACAGGGCGATCACGACGGCGACCCAGAGGCGGACGCCGAGGAACTTGATCGCGGCCCAGGCGATGACGCCCAGGACGAAGACGAGCGGGAGCGAGACGGTCACAGGGGTCTCCTCAGCGGGCGGCGCAGCGGTGGGTGCGGGCGGCCAGTTCGGCGGCGGCGCGGCTGTCGTAGTCGGTCGAGAAGCCGCAGCGCGGGGCCGTACATGCGGCGGTGTGCTTCTCGCGGCCCCGGCCGTCGTAGTACGTGCCGACCTGGACAGGGCCGATACGGACGACGTTGCGGAAGCGCGGGTTGGCGGGCATGAGGGCTCCTCTCAGAGCTGTGCGGCGATGGCCTCGGCCAGTGGCGCCGGGACGCCGAGCCGAGCGCGGAGAGTTGAGGTGTCGATGACCGACCCGGTCCGGGCACGGTGTTCGGCGGCGACCTTGCGGGCATGAGCGACGAGGGCGGCCGGTACCGGTACGGGCGGAAGTTCCGGCTGCGCCTCGATGACGGGCTCACCGTCCTGGTCCTCGGCATCAGCAGTTGCCCTCGGTGCCGAGTGCGCGAGGAGCGTTCCTCCGAGGAAGGCAACCGCAGGCCAGCCGGCGACGAGGATGCGCAGCCAGGCCGGAACGTCGCCGAGGTCGAGGAGACCGGCGGTGGCGACGTTGGCGCCCAAGGACGCAGTGAGGGCGACGACGAACCAGCACCAGGCCGCCGTCTTTGTGACGCCGGAGCGCAGTCGACGCCAGGCAGCGACCAGGAGCAGGTCGACGGAGACGGGGTAGGCCCACGCCTTCCACCCGTCCTGCCCGGCCGCCGAGGCGACGTCATGCAGGTGGGCAAAGGACAGGGCGGCGGCGATGAGCGCCTGGACGAGCACCGCGTCTACGCGGGCAAGCTGGGCGCGCATGATGCGGCTCCTTCCGATTTCGGACGTGCCGGGGTAGGGACACGGCGCGAGATGGGCACGCCGGCCGGGGGGAAGTGGGTCAGTCCGTCGCCGGATGCGCACAAACCACCGGAGTGGCTGTCACGACCTGCTGCGCGGGGGCGTAGGGCCGGAAGCGCCTCAGCGCAGGCACAGCGGGGACCAGGTGTGCCGACTCCCGACAGACCTGGGCAGCGTCGGCGAGGGAGAGGTACGGCGTGCGGATACGGGACCAGCCGCCGGAGGTGTCACCTGCCACGGCCAGGCCGGGCCGTTCGGGGGCGATGGAGCAGGCGGCCATGACCGCTTCGGGAGCGATGTCGCCGAGAGCCATCTTTGCGGAGGCTTCGTCGTTGACACGGTGGCACACACGGCCTGTGAGCTGGGCGCGAAGCATGGTTGCGCCTTTGCCGAGTTCGGCGCCGAAGCGCTGCCCGCAGACCTCCAGATAGATGCCGGCCGCGCGGCCGAGCTGAGCGAGCCGGATGAGCTGGGTGACCATCTCGTCCCGCCGCTCTTCATCCTTCTTCGTGGCGACGAGGAAGAGTTCGGCAACCTCGTCCACGAACAGCACGATCGGCACGGGACGTTCGCTGTCGGGCAGGCCCCAGATGTCGGAGGTGATCTCCTCGTCCGGGGTGCTCGGCACGATGCCCTGCCGGGCTTTGATCAGGTCGTACCGGTCTTCCATTTCCTTGACCAGCACGGGCAGCAGCTCGGCCGCCTGCTCCGGGTCGGTTGCCAGCGCGGAGAGCCGGGCGGCGAACGGCGCCAGCTCGACACCGCGCTTGCAGTCGATACCGACCAGGGCGACTGGCTGAGGGGCGAGTCCAGCCACCAGGTGCCGTAGGTACATGGACTTCCCGGACAGGGTGGCGCCGAGGGTGAGTTGGTGGGGAATGGCGCGGTAGTCGCGGACGAACGCGGTCGCATCCTCCCTCAGGGCCACCGGCACCCGGAGAAGCCCACCGCCGCTTCGTCGAGGCATCCGCACCTTCCGCAGGACGTCGAAGCCGACGAGCCGGAGTTCCACGACACCCGGCTTGACGTCCCGCACGTACACGGCGTGGACGCCCCAAACGTGCCGTAGTCGCTCCGCCGAGGCGGCGACGTCCGCCGGTTCCTGGCCGGGAGCCAGCCGCAGCCGGAGCCGCAAGCCCGTCGACGTGGGCCGGATGATGCCTCGCCGCGG
This sequence comes from Streptomyces sp. NPDC004658, assembly GCF_040609555.1. Lineage (NCBI taxonomy): Bacteria > Bacillati > Actinomycetota > Actinomycetes > Kitasatosporales > Streptomycetaceae > Streptomyces > Streptomyces sp. NPDC004658. The sequence goes on along the minus strand of NZ_JBEXKG010000045.1, from coordinate 6,547 downwards.
AGGCACGGGCCGAACCTCACGTCGAGTCGTTGCCCTCACGGCGAGGGCCCGCAGCCTGGAAGGCTGCACCGTCAGCCCACACGCCTCCATGACGGAGCCGTACGAGCCCAGGAGCCGGGCCGTCGATAACGGCAGGCCGACCGTGGACCAGTAGACGCCCGGGTGACGAGTCCGGGCGTAGGCGGCCCCGCCGCCGAGTGCGGCGAGGGGACCACCCACCTCCAACAGCGTCATCCAGTCCGACATCAGGCGGAGGCCCCGACTGCTGCCGGGAAGGCGGCCGGCGCGACCGCAGCCGCCCGGTAGGCGATGCCGTGACGCTGCTGGCCGTTGAAAACGGTCTCCCACGGCCGGGCCACCAGGCCCACCAGCGAGACCGGGGAGCCGAGGGACAGTCCCTCGGTGATGCCGCTCTCCGGAACGGTGACCTTGATGAGCGAGGACTCCCCGTCCTCGATGTAGACGACGCCGATGGTCATCAGCGCCTCACCGGTGTTCGCATCCTTGGCGATCTCACCGGTCTGCCGGTCGCGGACCTTGGGCTCCGGAGCCTCGGTGAGCAGGATTGTCGCCGCCGACGTCTCCACACGGATTACACGCACAGAACTGCTCTCCCTTGCGTCGCACCGTAGGCACGGTGCATTCAGTGATGAATGACTACGCAACGGGAGGTTGACCTCATACCGACTGGGCGCGATACGCTCCAAGAGCGTTGATGCCAAAGACGCACCCGGCCTGAGTGGGCTGCCTCCCGCTCAGGCCACATCTGCTTTCTGTGGCCCTTTCACTCACGCGCCGGTGCAGGTCTGCCTTCCTGCTCCGGCCCGTTCGCATGCCCGCACGCCAACTCCGCTGGACGCGAAGGAGCGTGCCGACGCCAACCACAGTAACCCGTACTCCAAGTACTGTCTAGTACTTCAGGTACCAGTCCGTACTTCGTGTACGCCCAACTCTCCTGCCAGGGCTCGCAGCTCCTCGGACGGGGGCTGGCTCATGGTCAGAAGGTCCGCCACGAGCTGCTTGACCATCGGCAAGGACCGCACCATCTCGGGCGACTGTTCCCGCGCCTTCAGCAGCGCTGATACGGCGTCAGCAACCTGACGCCGCTGGGCGTACGCCCTGGCCACATCGATCTGGAACCGTGTCTGCCGCTCTGCGGACAGCCCCGACGCGTCAACTGCCTGCGCGGCCCGAAGGGCGACACCGGCGTCTCCGAGGTCGACCGCGACCGACACCTCGTGCAAACCGACGTTCGTGGGCCCGAATTCGGTGTTGTAGTCGTTGCGCCCATCACCGACCTGCTCGGCCATGGCACGAGCATCGCGAAGGAAGCCGTACGCCTCATCAGCCAGGTTCAGCCGAGCGGCGGCGACCGCCCGTTGCAACGTCAGGGCGCCCCGCAGCGCCACCGCCTCGATATGCCCGGACTCCGCGAGGGGTTGCAAGGCGTCGGCCGCACTGCCCGACGCTTGAGCCGCCTGCTCGAAGTGACGCGCACCGAGGAAGACGATGGAGAGCCGGAACTCGCCGGCCGCCATCAGCAGCGGATCACCGGCTCGCTCGGCGGCGACAACGGCACGGTCAACGGCGATCCAGGCCGCCTCAGGCTCCCCCAGGTTCGCGAGCGCCCCGCTGCACGTGTGATACATGACCGCGAGCAACCGGAAGAGTTCGGGACGCTCGGCCTCTGACACCGAGCGGGTAGCCGACTCCAGCCGAGGAACGAGCCCTTCGAGCAGCTCGGCCAAGTCGGCGTAGTTGCCTTGATGCGTCAGCGACCAGGCACGGTCGACCTCGGCGCGGAGTGCCGGCACATCCGGGGATGCGTCCTGCCGACCGAGGATCGCCTTGAGCGAGTGCGCTGAACTCAGCACCAGTCGCAGCCGACTCGCACCCGGTGGCTCGCCTTCGGCCACGGACGCAACGATGGGGGCCTCGGCCGCCAACTCGGCGATCGGCACCTCCAGCACCTCGGCAACCTTCTCCAGCACGGTCATCCGGTCGATGCGTCGTACGCCCCGCTCCACCTGGGACACCCACGCTTCCGATCGCCCGAGGAGACCGGCGAACTCCTTCTGCGACAGCCCGCGCCGCTTGCGGTGGAAGGCGATCTTGCGACCTAGCGCCTTTTGATACTCAGTGTTCAACGTCCACACCCTTGCCGGACACGAAGTCCAGACGGTCGACCTCTGTGGCGGAAAGGTACTGGTCCCGCTCGGAGAGGAAGGCCCGCACGTAGTCCTTCGACTCGTGCTCCTCGAAGGCGCCCTTGTCCCGGTACAGCTCGTAGAACACGCGCTCCAAGGGACGTCCGTCAACGCGGTGCACCGTGTAGATCACCGTCCCGGGCTCGTTCGCCCGGATCAGCTCGCCAGTCCGTGCCACAAGGTCATCGAACGCCGCCGCCGACGCCTCGTCCTTGCAGGTGAAGCGCACCATCAGTCCGAACATGCGAGGTCCTCTCTCCATCGGCTTCCAGGCCAGCACCAGACCACCCGGCGAACGCTATGCGCCGACCGCTCGCACGAAAAGTACGAACCCGCACTCTTAGTACGCGCACATTCGGTACGGTGCTAGTACTAATTGTACGGCTCTGCATGGTCCGTGTCAGCCGGTCGCCCCCGATGGCACGGAAGACAGCAGGTCACCGCCATGGAGGACGCCATGCCCACCCACGGACGCACCTTCCCTGGGCACCCCCAAGAACTCAGCACCGCGCGCCGCTGGACCCGAGCCACCTTGAACGGCCACCCGCGCTCCGAGGACGCCGAGCTGATCGTCACCGAACTCGGCACCAATGCCGTCACACACACCGCCAGCGGCGAGGGCGCCGGCGCCTTCCGCGTCAGCCTCACCATCTCCGATCGGGTGCTCACGATCGCGGTGACCGACTGCGGCCACACGAAGACCACGCCCGAGGTCCAGGACCCACCGCTCAACGCGACGCACGGCCGCGGGCTCGTCCTGGTCACCTCTCTCGCCGACAGCGTCACAGTCCAGGGGGACGAGTCCGGCCGAACGGTCACCGCGGAACTCGGTGTCCACGTGGATCCGGGAGTCGGCGCCGCGTTCCTGAACGCCGAGCGGGACCCCCATGACGCACCGCAGACATCTCAGAGCGACGACGGCAGCTCCAAGGCCACGGCAGGAGGCCACCCGTGCTGATGAAGGGGGCCCGACGCGGCTACTGGTGCGAATGCTGGACGGAGGACCTCACCGAGCAGCGAGGGCCGGCGCTACTGGCATCCTTCGACGCCTACGCAGCTCCGCAGGCGGACCGGTGGGTAGCGGTCACTCTCCGAACGATCTCATCGGCCCTCGACGCAGACGCGTCGGACGCTGCATGGCAGTGGCTGTACGACGGCCGCATCGAGACTAGGCGTGCGCTGCTCCGCTCCGAGCCTTGCACGGTGTCGGTGACCCACGAGGACATCCGCATCACGTGGACCATCCGACCGGTGATCTTCTTGCCGCTCTTGCACCGTCAGGGCGCCGAACTCCCGAACTGCGCTCATGACTTCAAGCCCCGGAAGCCCGACTGAGTTACAACTTTCTCTACGGGTTCAAGGCGGCTCGCTCCGCTCACCGCGCGCGGCCCGGCCCCCGGCCGGGCCTGCGCTCCTGTCTCCGCCCCGCTCCAGCCCAGCCGGCGCCCGTGCCGCGCGCACGACGATCACCCAGCTGACGTTGGTGAAGGGCTACGTCGTAGCTGGGGTGTTCGGCTTTGTCAAATATCCTCGCGAGTCACCCGCAGCGTCTTCATCATGCGGGCGACATCTTGCATTTCTTCAATCAGACTCACTCCCGAGTCGGATTCCTCCATCCGGTTCACACGGTATTCCCTAACGTCATAATCGGAGTCGATGTCTGGCATCTTATTCACGGCTTCACGGTAGCCAGGAAAAGTCTCTTCGGGGTTTTCGAGACTGCCAGCATAGGCCAGGATTCTCTCCATAACGGAATGGTCAATCATCGAATCAGGCCCCTCTTCTGCCCAAGCCTCAATCGCGTCTTCGGCATACCATATAGCCACGTCCTCAAGGTTCTGCATATCAGAGTCTGGAACGAAGTCCGATAGGCTTTCGAGGAAACTCCTGGCTGCTTCAATCAACTCCCAGGACGAAAGATCAGCCGTCGCCCACTCAACTGCGAATTCAACGACATCCGCAACAATTCCCCTCAGTGACTCCCTCTTCGACTCCTGCAGGAAGTGAATTATGTCGATAATGTCCTGCGAATCATAAGCGTTGAGGATGGCGTCACCCTCGACAAGCACCCCGTAGGCGCACGTTTGGATCGGCTCCGAGTTTAGAGTTTCCCCAAGCGCTAGATAGACCCTGGCGCGATGTGCGAGATCGAAGCTGGGATTTACGCCGTCGTTACGAAGGCCTGGAGAATTGAACGCCTTCACTGCTACACACTCAAGGTCGTTCAAGTTGCGTACGCAGAACTTCCGAACCTCCTCTCGCTCATTAACCATGACCAAGAGCGTCTCGACTTGTTCGAAATGAGAAAAACACTTGATTAGCCCTAGGAGACTCGCCTGATCTTCTAGGAGGTATTCCCTCATGAAGTCACGAACCGACGGGTTGTGGAATGCCAGGAAGATCCTATCGGATTTTAGATAAGTCCCGAGCATCGTACCTTCGAGTGTACTGATGGCCTTTCGGAGATCTCGCGCATTCCGATTCAGGGAAGCCCACAGATCTTGCATGTCACCTAGATAGACACCGCCAATAAATGAGTAAATCAGCCCCAGCAGATAAACATCGGATTCTTCCAGCTGATTATTTACTATATGCGACCATACGCTCCGAGGATTATTGAGGTTCATCACGATTCTATTGCCAAGATCTTCGGCCACTGAAGGGAACAGAGCGGCTTCTGAGATCGTGACCGCTACCACCCGGGGGTTAAAATTAGGATGCTGAATTATGGGCCGATAAACCCGAGGATTCGCAAATCTTGCCTTAACCTCACCACTGAGGTCGGACGCATATACGTGATTGTAAAGAATGGACCCTCTAGCGCGGTAGGTATAGTCCTCCATGTCGACCACGCACGTCTGCAATTCGAAACGATGCCTGTCCAACTTTTCATATCGCTGTCGCGCTTGAGCAAGGATGTATTCACGCGTAGTGAGGATGAACCTCTTGTTGCGCGCTTTTTCAACCCTTTCCATGAAGGAAAGCAGACGGCTATCTTCATTTTTCCCGAGCTTCTCCGCCAAAGAGGACTGCCCCAGGAAGTCATCGTAATAGAAAATCTGCGCGATGTTATCGTCCCATAGCGTGTTGGCCTCCTCAAGGTCCGCTGATACCTCAACCAGTTCGAACCCCTCACTCACGTACACTGCACAAATAACTTGAGCCAACGTCGTCTTCCCGATACCGGGAATTCCTGCAATAACGCACGAATGCCGACTATCTAGAAGGTCTAGGGCTCTCCCGTAACTCTCATTGGGGGCGTACGTACGAAGCGTGGAATCCAGCGCATCGGCAAGTTGCTGAGAGCGTGTCACAATGCTCTTTGAGAGCAAGGAACTAAGGACCGCTGTACTAGTTAGCCAGAGCCGAAGATGACGTCTGACGATATGTTCATGCTTACGCAAGAGTGCGTTTATCTCGTCGACTCCGAGGATGTCGCTTGGCGTTTTGACGTATGGGGCCAGTAGATCGTACAGCTTATCTTTGGAGTCTTTGGTGAGCTCAACGGAAGTAGCAAGAACATACCTATCCGGCTTCAGCCTTTGAACTTTGGCAAGCTCAACATTCCTGACGTATTCGATCAATTTAGCCCGCGATGAGCGCACCCAGTGCTTGCATTGAACTATGAGCTCGGATTTACCTGCATGGAAATAGCGAAGATCCACTCCCGCGTCAGCGCCTGGGGAAAATAGCTCTAGCCTCAGGCCGTATTCGGCCTCGAATATATCCTTACAAACAGCCTCAAAATCAAAATCGGTCAGTCTGGCGAGATCGAAGCTGTCCATGTCCCCTCCTGGTAGCGATACTTCTCATTATGGTGCGCTTGCGGCTCCCGCCGGGACACTTCGCCGAAACGACTCAGTCCCGCTGTGTCGTTCAAGGCAAGAGAGCCTGCCAAGTCCGCTTCGTGGCCTCTGACGGACACTCCCAAACAGACGGCACAGGTCACGGTTCGGCCGGCGCGGCGTGCTCTAGTCGACGGCGTGGCAGCGTGGCTTAGGTCGGTGGGGGTGCAGCGAGGCACACGCGCGCCTGGTCGATCGGCGCGCCCGCCATCGTGGTTGACTTTCGTCGGCTGAGGTTCGTGCCACTGCCGTGCCAGATGCGGAGGTCAGCCACGGTCAACAGGGCTGTCTCACGGTCGAGTTCTCGGCAGCCTAGCCAGGTATCGAAGCCCCAGGTCAGCGACCCCGCTCCCCCGCCGCTCTCCTTAAAGCGGTGGTTGGGTGCTCTCTCTGCTCTGGCTGTCCAAGTACTCCTCTGAGTGCACCACCGAGTACGAAGTTGTGTGCACCACAGCTCAGGCGACGTCGGTGTCCCGCTCGATGGCCTGGAGGCGG
>NZ_JBEXKG010000044.1:0-53195 GCF_040609555.1 Streptomyces sp. NPDC004658 | reverse complement strand
GACATGTTCACCGCGATGATGGACGGCATCAAGGAGGAGTCCGTCGGCTACCTGTTCAACCTGGAAGTCCAGGTCGAGCAGCAGGTCGAGGAGGTGCCTGCTTCGCCTACTCCGCGCGCTCCTCGCCGCGCGCCTTCAGGGCGCGGGACAGGTCGTCCAGGCGGTCGGCGAGGGTGCGGCGCAGGGCCGGGGTGAGGTCGGCGTCGCGCAGGCAGGCCTCGCCGAGGCGGAGGTTCTCGGCGTCGACGGCGTGGGCCGGGAAGCACCAGCGGCCGGCGGCGACGGCGATGGCGGGGCCGCGGCGGGCGGCGACGGCGGCCGCGTCCGCGTAGAAGCGCGGCACGTACTCCCGTACCAGCTCCGCCTGTTCGGGCTGCCAGAAGCCCTGGGCGGTGGCCGTGAAGAGGTAGTTGGACAGGTCGTCGCCGGCGAACATCGCCTCCCAGGCGGCGCGCTTGGCCTCAGGGTCGGGCAGGGCGGCACGGCAGCGGGCGGCGCCCTCCTGGCCGGTGGCGCTCGGGTCGCGCGCCAGTTCGGCGGCGATGGCGTCCTCGTCGGTGGCGCCGAGCACGGCGAGCCGGGCGAGGATGCGCCAGCGCAGTTCGGGGTCGAGTTCCGGTCCGCCGGGCACGATGCCGTCGGCGAGCCAGGCGGCGATGGTCTCCGGGTGGGCGGCGACGTCGATCAGGTGCCGTACGGCGATCAGCCGCAGGCCGGGGTGGTCGCCGTCCTCGGTGCGCCGCAGCAGGTCGCGGCAGAGCGAGGTGAGGGTGGCCAGGGCCGCCGGGCGGTCCTCCGGTGCCAGGTACTGGTCGGCGAGCTGGCCGGCGGCGAAGGCGAGGACGCCTTGGGCGACGGCCAGGTCGGTCTCGCGGGGCAGGTGGGCGCGGGCCGTCTCCAGGTAGGCGGCGGGCGGGAGTTCGCCGTCGCGGACGGCGTCCCTGAGGGCGTTCCAGACGACCGCGCGGGTGAGCGGGTCCGGCAGGCCGGACAGGCTGGTGCGGAGCGTCTCGAAGGAGGCGGCGTCGAAGCGGATCTTGGCGTAGGTGAGGTCGCCGTCGTTGAGGAGGACCAGGGCGGGGCGCTTGCCGATGGGCTGCGGCGCGGTCTGCGGGACGTCGAGGCCGATGCGCTCGCGCAGTACCAGCCGGCCCTCCTCGGCGACGTCGTGGTCGTACAGGCCGGCGCTGAGGCGGTGCGGGCGGCTGCCGGCGCGGTCGGCGGTCAGCGCGCAGGTGCCGCCGGTGGGGGCGATCCGCGGGGTGAGCGTGTCGACGCCGGTGGTGCGCAGCCAGCTGTCGGCCCAGGCGTGCACGTCGCGGTCGGTGGCCGAGGCGAGGGAGTCGATGAAGTCGGCGAGGGTGGCGTTGCCGAACTTGTGCCGCGTGAAGTGGGTGTTGATGCCGGCGAGGAAGTCCTTCTCGCCGAGCCAGGCGGCCAGCTGGCGCAGCGCGGAGGCGCCCTTGGCGTAGGAGATGCCGTCGAAGTTGAGCAGGGCGGAGGCCGTGTCGTCGACGTTCTCGGGGGCGACCGGGTGGGTGGTGGGCCGCTGGTCGGCGTCGTAGCCCCAGGACTTGCGGGTGACGCCGAACTCGGTCCAGGGGTCGGTGAAGCGGGTGGCCTCGGCGGTGGTCTGGTAGCCCATGTACTCGGCGAAGGACTCGTTCAGCCAGATGTCGTCCCACCACTTGAGGGTGACGAGGTCGCCGAACCACATGTGGGCCATCTCGTGCGCGATGACCATGGCGCGGGTCTGCCGTTCGGTGTCGGTGACGGCGGAGCGGTAGACGAAGTCGTCACGGAAGGTGACCAGGCCCGGGTTCTCCATGGCGCCCGCGTTGAACTCGGGGACGAACGCCTGGTCGTAGGAGTCGAAGGGGTAGGGCTCCTCGAACTTCTCGTGGTAGCGGTCGAAGCACGCGCGCGTGATGTCGAGGATCTCGTCGGCGTCGGTGTCCAGGTGGGGTGCGAGCGAGCGGCGGCAGTGGATGCCGAAGGGCAGTCCGCGGTGCTCGGTGCGCACCGAGTGCCAGGGGCCGGCGGCGACGGCGACCAGGTAGGTGGAGACCGGCGGGGTGGGCGCGGCCTGCCAGAGGCCGTCGCCGCGGTGCTCGGTGACGCCGTTGGCGAGGACGCTCCAGCCCTCGGGGGCCCTGACGGAGACCTCGAAGACGGCCTTCAGGTCGGGCTGGTCGAAGGCGGCGAAGACGCGCTGGACGTCGTCCAGGAACAGCTGCGTGTAGACGTACGTCTCGCCGTCGCTGGGGTCGGTGAAGCGGTGCATGCCCTCGCCGGTGCGGGAGTAGCGCATGACGGCGTCGACGCGCAGTTCGTGCTCGCCGGCGGTGAGGTTCTTCAGCGGCAGCCGGTCGTCGCTGAGGGACTCCGGGTCGAGCGGCTGTCCGTCGAGCGTGACACTGCGCAGCTCGGCGGGCTTCAGCTCGACGAACGTGTCCCCGTCGGACCGCGCCGTGAACCGGATCGCGGTACGGGAGTCGAAGGTCTCGCCACCGGTCGTGAGGTCCAGTTCGACCGTGTACCGGTGGACGTCGAGGAACTGTGCTCGGAGCTGCGCTTCGTCGCGCGTGAGTACGGACATGCAGGCCATGCTGCCTGATGGGGCCGACAGCGCACAGGGGTGGATCGGTACATGGCTTTTGTCCCCTGCGCGCCCCCGTGGCCGCTCACCCGGCCGGCCCCTCCCGGTGTCCCGGCCGGGGCTTTGCTCAGTCCTCGCGCGCCGGCTGTCCGTTGTGGGTGTCCTCGGCGATGCGTTCGTGGTGCCGGATCACCTCGGCGATGATGAAGTTGAGGAATTTCTCGGCGAACGCAGGGTCGAGCTTGGCGTTCTCGGCGAGGCGGCGCAGCCGTTCGATCTGCCGGGCCTCGCGGGCGGGGTCGGCGGGCGGCAGCTGGTGCAGCGCCTTGAGCCGGCCGACCTGCTGGGTGCACTTGAAGCGCTCGGCGAGCATGTGGACGACGGCCGCGTCGATGTTGTCGATGCTGTCGCGCAGCCGCTCCAGTTCCTGGCGGACCTGGGGGTCGTCGGCACCGGTGCCGGTGTTGCTGGTGGTCATGGGGGCTCACCCTATGCGTTTCACGGGCCGTGCCCTACGGGGTGTCCGGGGAGTGGATCACCGGCGGATCGCCGGGGCCGGGACGCGGTCGCTCCATCCGCCGGGGGGCGGTCCCGGACCGGGTCCGGACGGTCCGGGCCTGCTGGGCGCGGAACAGGACGGGGGCGGGGCGGGGCGAGGAGCGCGCGCAGGGTGAGCAGCCGGGAGAGGTGGGCGGGGTCGTCGTGGCCGGGTCGTCGTAGCCGGCGCGGCGGGCGGCGGCTGCGGCGGGCAGCTCGGTCGTGGCGGGGGTCGGCGCGCGGGCCGACCGCCCCAGCCGAACCCGTCCCGCCGGCCGACCGCCTACCGACCGCCCAGTCGGCCCCGTCCCGTCGGCCGGCCCTGTGAGCGATCGTCCGACGGGGCCCTTTCCGTGCGCCGTCCCGCCTACAGTGGAGAGGAGTTCCGGCGTCTTCAGGGGGTGCCGACGTGGCGAACGGCGGGCCGGTCCAGCACGGCTACCCGCATCTGGAGACGGTGCGGGCCGCCATCACCGCGCTCTACCGGCGCCTGTCCCGCGACACCATCGAGACGTTCTCGGCCAGCGTGGTGCCGGCCGACGTGGCCTTCTGCGACACCGACGACCTCCATCTGGGCGCGCAGCGCGTGGCCCGGGAGATCGTGCGGCACTTCCGGCTGCCGGACGCGCGGCTGATCGTCGGCTTCCGGGAGATGACCCACGCGGCGAACGTCGAACTCGCGGCGGGTCCGGAGTACTTCGTCGAGCTGAACGACCGGTTCCGTACCCACCGCAGGGACATCGGCGCCGCGCTCGCCCACGAGGTGGCGCACGTCTACCTGCACCGCCTTGATCTCGCCTTTCCCACCACGGCGGAGAACGAGATCCTGACGGACACGGCGACGACCTATCTCGGCGCGGGCTGGCTGCTGCTGGACGCCTACCGGGAGGACGGGGTCTCGTCGCAGAAACTCGGCTATCTCACCCCGGAGGAGTTCGGTTACGTGCTGGCCAAGCGGGCCCTGCTCTTCCACGAGGACCCGTCGGTGTGGTTCACCAGCCCGCAGGCCTACACCGCCTACGTCAAGGGGATGGCCCGGGCCCGCCAGGACGAGCAGCAGCCGCCGCTGACCGGGGCCGGCTGGGCGGGCCGCCGCCGCTACGCCCACGATCGCCGGCACGCCTCCGGCGCCCCGCCGACCGCCCCGTACTCCTTCACCCCGGACAGCGGCGGCCACCTCGGGGTGACCTTCCCGTGCCCGACCTGCCACCAGCGGATCAGGGTGCCGGTGCGGGGGCGGGTACGGGCGCGGTGCGGGCTGTGCCGGACGGTGCTGGAGTGCGACACGTAGCTCGGCCGGCGGGGGCGGAGTGCGGGGGCGGGGTCCAAGGCAGCTGTCCTTCGCCGAGTCGGGGTGTCAGCCGGTGTGTTCCGACACCGCCCGCCGCGGCAGCGCCGCACACAGCGCCCCGCACACCACGAACGCCTCCACGACCACCGGCGCGGCGGTGTCCCTGTGCCCGGCGGAGGTGGCCGCCGCCAAGCTCACGGCGTGCGAGGCGGCGTACCGGACGGCCCGGACGGCGCTGCAGGAGTGCCGGGAGCTGGTGCTCGCGGACGGGCTCTAGGGGATGCCGGCGGGTTCGCGCGGGGTCGGGTCCCGGTCCGGCGGTACGACGCCCGCCGCGCGTGCGGCCGTGAGCCACCTGGGGAACTCGCCGACGAGACGGTCGTACAGCTCGGCGTCGGAGACGCGGCGCGGGTCCTGGCCGGCGTGGAAGAAGCCGGCGTTGTCCACGATCCGTTTGCCTGGCACCGCCAGTTCGTCCAGCTTGCGCAGGAACTCGAACTGCCGGCTCTCCGGGTCGCCGAAGCCGACGAACTGCCAGAACAGCGGGAGCCGCGCCGCCTTGCAGAGGTGGCGTTCGGCGGCGAGCTTGTTGATCGGTCCGCCGTCGGTCTGGAAGACGACGAGGGCGGGGGCGGTGGCGCCGCTGTCCAGGTAGTGGTCGATGACGGCGTCCATCGCCAGGTGGTAGCTGGTCCTGCCCATGTGGCCGAGCCCGGCCACGATCCTCTCGATGCGGCCCTCGTGTCCGGCGAGGGCGATGTCGGTGACCGCGTCGACGTCCGTGGAGAAGAACACGACGGGGACCCGGCCGTCGTCGTCCAGGTGCGCGGACAGGCCCAGCACCCGGTCGGCGAGCGCCTGCACGCTGCCGTCCCGGTAGTACGGCCGCATCGAACCCGAGTGGTCGACGACGAGGTAGACGGCCGCCCGCAGCCCGTCCAGGCCGTGCTTGCGCAGGGACACCCCCGCCGACCGGTACGCGCCGGCCAGCGCGGGCGCGGTCTCCTCCACCTTGCGCAGACTGATCGCGGCCATGCTCTTCCCCCTGGGCTGTTCCGGCGCCCGAGCGTACCCGTGCGCGGACATGCGACGACGCCTGCCCAGTCGTCCGGTCGGGGACAGGCGGGCAGGCGCCGTTCATGTTCCGTACGCCTTTGTACGGGACGTCAGTGCGGGACCTGGGGTCCGTCGTGCGCGCGTCAGACCGCCAGGGCGCGGTCCGTCGGGCGGATCGGGGCCGGCAGGTCGCTGGCTCCGGTCAGGAAGCGGTCGACCCCGCGGGCGGCCGAGCGGCCCTCCGCGATCGCCCACACGATGAGGGACTGGCCGCGGCCGGCGTCACCGGCGACGAACACACCCGGCACGTTGGTCTGGAAGTCGGCGTCGCGGGCGATGTTACCGCGTTCGTCGAGCTCCAGGCCGAACTGCTCCACCAGGCCGTTCTCCCGGTCGGTGCCGGTGAAGCCCATGGCGAGGGTGACCAGCTGGGCCGGGATCTTGCGCTCGGTGCCCGGCTTCGGGGTCAGCCTGCCGTCGATGAACTCCACCTCGGTGAGGTGCAGCCACTGCACGTTGCCGTCCTCGTCGCCCTCGAAGTGGGTGGTGGAGACGGAGTAGACCCGCTCGCCGCCCTCCTCGTGGGCCGAGGTGACCTTGTAGAGCATCGGGAAGGTCGGCCAGGGCTGGTTGACCGGGTGCCGCTCGTCGCTCGGGCGGGGCATGATCTCCAGCTGGGTGACGGAGGCGGCGCCCTGCCGGTGGGCGGTGCCCACGCAGTCCGCGCCGGTGTCACCGCCGCCGATGACGACGACGTGCTTGCCCTCGGCCGAGATCGGGGCGGTGACGTAGTCACCCTCCTGGACCTTGTTGGCGAGCGGCAGGTACTCCATGGCCTGGTAGATGCCCTTGAGCTCGCGGCCGGGCACCGGCAGGTCACGGGCGGTCGTGGCACCGACGGCCAGGACCACGGCGTCGTACCGCTTCTTCAGGTCGGTCGCCTTCATGTCGCGGCCGATCTCGATGCCGGTGCGGAAGCGGGTGCCCTCCGCGCGCATCTGCTCGATACGGCGGTTGATGTGCCGCTTCTCCATCTTGAACTCGGGGATGCCGTACCGGAGGAGGCCTCCGACGCGGTCCGCGCGCTCGTAGACGGCGACCGTGTGACCGGCCCGGGTCAGCTGCTGGGCGGCGGCGAGACCCGCCGGGCCGGAGCCGACGACCGCGACCGTCTTGCCGGACAGGCGCTCGGGGATCTGCGGGGCGACGTCCCCGGTCTCCCACGCCTTGTCGATGATCGAGACCTCGACGTTCTTGATGGTGACCGGCGGCTGGTTGATGCCCAGCACGCACGCCGACTCGCAGGGGGCCGGGCAGAGGCGACCGGTGAACTCCGGGAAGTTGTTGGTCGCGTGCAGCCGTTCCTGGGCGGCGGCCCAGTCCTCGCGGTAGGCGTAGTCGTTCCACTCGGGGATCAGGTTCCCGAGCGGACAGCCGTTGTGGCAGAACGGGATGCCGCAGTCCATGCAGCGGCTGGCCTGCTTGCTGATGATCGGCAGCAGGGAGCCGGGGACGTAGACCTCGTTCCAGTCCTTGACCCGCTCGTCGACGGGGCGGGTCTTGGCGACCTCACGGCCGTGGTTCAGGAAGCCCTTGGGGTCAGCCATTGATCGCCGCCTCCATCATCTTCTCGGTGATCTCGGTCTCGGGGAGACCGGCTCGCTCGGCGGCGTCCTTGGCGGCGAGCACTGCCTTGTACGTGCTGGGGATGATCTTGCTGAAGCGCTCCACGGCCGTGTCCCAGTCGGCGAGCAGCTTCTCGGCGACCGTCGAGCCGGTCTCCTCGGCGTGGCGGCGCACCACGTCGTGCAGCCACTGCTTGTCCGCCTCGTCCAGCGCCTCGACGGACTCGACGTTGCCGGCGTTGACGTTGTCGCGGTCGAGGTCGATGACGTAGGCGATACCGCCGGACATGCCCGCCGCGAAGTTGCGGCCGGTCGGGCCGAGGACGACGGCGTGACCGCCGGTCATGTACTCGCAGCCGTGGTCGCCCACGCCCTCGGAGACGACCAGCGCCCCGGAGTTGCGGACGCAGAACCGCTCACCGGTACGGCCGCGCAGGAACAGCTCGCCGCCGGTGGCGCCGTAGGCGATGGTGTTGCCCGCGATGGTCGAGTACTCGGCGAGGTGGTCGGCCGCCCGGTCCGGGCGGACGATGATCCGGCCCCCGGAGAGGCCCTTGCCGACGTAGTCGTTGGCGTCGCCCTCCAGGCGGAGGGTGACACCGCGCGGCAGGAACGCGCCGAAGGACTGGCCGGCCGAGCCGGTGAAGGTGATGTCGATGGTGTCGTCGGGCAGGCCCGCGCCGCCGAACTTCTTCGTCACCTCGTGACCGAGCATGGTGCCGACCGTGCGGTTGATGTTGCGGATGGCGACCTGGGCGCGCACCGGCTGTGCCTCGGTGGCGTCCGAAGCGGCCAGCGCGTCGGCGGCGAGCTTGATCAGCTCGTTGTCCAGGGCCTTCTCCAGGCCGTGGTCCTGGGCGACCAGCTGGTGGCGGACGGCACCCTCGGGCAGGTCCGGCACGTGGAACAGCGGCTCCAGGTCCAGGCCCTGCGCCTTCCAGTGGTCGACCGCGCGCTCGACGTCCAGCACCTCGGCGTGGCCGACGGCCTCCTCGATGGAGCGGAAGCCCAGCTCGGCGAGGAGCTCGCGGACCTCCTCGGCGATGAACTGGAAGAAGTTCACGACGTACTCGGCCTTGCCGGCGAAGCGGTCGCGCAGGGTCGGGTTCTGGGTGGCGATGCCGACCGGGCAGGTGTCCAGGTGGCAGACGCGCATCATCACGCAGCCGGAGACGACGAGCGGAGCGGTCGCGAAACCGAACTCCTCGGCGCCGAGCAGCGCGGCGATGACCACGTCACGGCCGGTCTTCAGCTGGCCGTCGGTCTGGACGACGATGCGGTCGCGCAGGCCGTTGAGCAGCAGGGTCTGCTGGGTCTCGGCGAGGCCCAGCTCCCAGGGGCCGCCCGCGTGCTTGAGGGACGTCAGCGGGGAGGCGCCCGTACCGCCGTCGTGGCCGGAGATGAGCACGACGTCCGCGTGCGCCTTGGACACACCGGCCGCGACCGTGCCGACGCCGACCTCGGAGACCAGCTTCACGTGGATCCGCGCCTGCGGGTTCGCGTTCTTCAGGTCGTGGATCAGCTGGGCCAGGTCCTCGATGGAGTAGATGTCGTGGTGCGGCGGCGGCGAGATCAGGCCGACGCCCGGCGTCGAGTGACGCGTCTTGGCGACCCACGGGTAGACCTTGTGGCCGGGCAGCTGGCCGCCCTCGCCGGGCTTGGCGCCCTGGGCCATCTTGATCTGGATGTCGTCCGCGTTGACCAGGTACTCGGAGGTCACGCCGAAGCGGCCGGACGCGACCTGCTTGATCGCCGAGCGGCGCGCGGGGTCGTACAGGCGCTCCGGGTCCTCGCCGCCCTCACCGGTGTTGGACTTGCCGCCCAGCTGGTTCATGGCGATGGCGAGGGTCTCGTGCGCCTCCTTGGAGATGGAGCCGTACGACATGGCGCCCGTCGAGAACCGCTTGACGATCTCGGAGACCGGCTCGACCTCCTCGACCGGGATCGGCTGCCGGTCGGACCTGAAGCCGAACAGGCCGCGCAGCGTCATCAGGCGCTCGGACTGCTCGTTCACCCGCTCGGTGTACTTCTTGAAGATGTCGTACCGGCCGGTGCGCGTGGAGTGCTGCAGGCGGAAGACCGTCTCCGGGTCGAACAGGTGCGGCTCGCCCTCGCGGCGCCACTGGTACTCGCCGCCGATCTCCAGCGCGCGGTGCGCGGGGGCGATGCCGGAGGCCGGGTAGGCCTTGGCGTGGCGGGCGGCGACCTCCTGGGCGATGACGTCGATGCCGACGCCGCCGATCTTGGTGGCGGTGCCGTTGAAGTACTTCTCCACGAAGGCCTCGTCCAGGCCGACGGCCTCGAAGACCTGGGCGCCGCGGTAGGAGGCGACGGTGGAGATGCCCATCTTGGACATGACCTTCAGGACGCCCTTGCCGAGGGCGTAGATCAGGTTGCGGATGGCCTGCTCGGGCTCGATGCCGTTGATGAAGGTGCCCGCGCGCAGCAGGTCCTCCACCGACTCCATCGCCAGGTACGGGTTGACGGCGGCGGCGCCGTAGCCGATGAGCAGGGCGACGTGGTGGACCTCGCGGACGTCGCCGGCCTCGACCAGCAGGCCCACCTGGGTGCGCTGCTTGGTGCGGATGAGGTGGTGGTGGACGGCCGCGGTGAGCAGCAGTGACGGGATCGGCGCGTGCTCGGCGTCGGAGTGCCGGTCGGACAGGACGATCAGGCGGGCGCCGTTCTCGATCGCCGCGTCGGCCTCGGCGCAGATCTCCTCGATGCGGGCGGCGAGGGCCTCACCGCCGCCGGAGACCCGGTACAGGCCGGACAGCGTGGCGGCCTTGAAGCCGGGCATGTCGCCGTCGGCGTTGATGTGGATGAGCTTGGCCAGCTCGTCGTTGTCGATGACCGGGAAGGGCAGCACGACGGAGCGGCAGGAGGCGGCGGTCGGCTCCAGCAGGTTGCCCTGCGGGCCCAGCGACGAGCGCAGGGAGGTGACCAGTTCCTCGCGGATCGCGTCCAGCGGCGGGTTGGTGACCTGCGCGAACAGCTGGGTGAAGTAGTCGAAGAGCAGCCGCGGGCGCTCGGACAGGGCCGCGATCGGCGAGTCCGTGCCCATGGAGCCGATCGGCTCGGCGCCGGTGCGGGCCATCGGGGCGAGGATGACGCGCAGCTCCTCCTCGGTGTAGCCGAAGGTCTGCTGGCGGCGGGTGACCGAGGCGTGGGTGTGGACGATGTGCTCGCGCTCGGGCAGGTCGCCCAGCTCGATCTCGCCGGCCTCCAGCCACTCGGCGTACGGCTTCTCCGCGGCGAGGGACGCCTTGATCTCGTCGTCCTCGATGATGCGGTGCTCGGCGGTGTCGACGAGGAACATCTTGCCGGGCTGGAGGCGGCCCTTGCGGACGACCTTGGCCTGGTCGATGTCGAGGACGCCGACCTCGGAGCCGAGGACGACGAGGCCGTCGTCGGTGACCCAGTAGCGGCCGGGGCGCAGGCCGTTGCGGTCGAGCACGGCGCCGACCTGGGTGCCGTCGGTGAAGGTGACGCAGGCCGGGCCGTCCCAGGGCTCCATCATCGTGGAGTGGAACTGGTAGAAGGCGCGCCGGGCCGGGTCCATGGAGTCGTGGTTCTCCCACGCCTCGGGGATCATCATCAGCACGGAGTGCGGCAGCGAACGGCCGCCCAGGTGCAGCAGCTCCAGGACCTCGTCGAAGGAGGCGGAGTCGGAGGCGTCCGGCGTACAGACCGGGAAGATCCGCTCGATGGCCTTGTCGTCGGAACCGAACAGGTCCGACACCAGCTGCGACTCGCGGGCGACCATCCAGTTGCGGTTGCCCTTGACGGTGTTGATCTCACCGTTGTGCGCGACGAAGCGGTACGGGTGCGCGAGCGGCCACGACGGGAAGGTGTTCGTGGAGAACCGGGAGTGCACGAGCGCGATCGCGGAGGCGAAGCGGCGGTCGGACAGGTCCGGGAAGAAGGGCTCCAGCTGGCCGGTGGTCAGCATGCCCTTGTAGACGATCGTCCGGGCGGACAGGGACGGGAAGTAGACCCCGGCCTCGCGCTCGGCGCGCTTGCGCAGCACGAAGGCCTTGCGGTCCAGCGCGATGCCCTCGCTGGCGCCGCCGTCGGTGACGAAGATCTGGCGGAAGACCGGCATGGTGGAGCGGGCGGTGGAGCCGAGCAGCTCCGGGGCGACCGGGACCTCACGCCAGCCGAGGACGGTGAGGCCCTCGTCGTCGGCGATCGTCTCGATGTGCGAGACGGCGTCCTCGGTCCCGTCCCCCGGCAGGAAGGCGATGCCTACGGCATAGGAGCCGGCTGCGGGAAGGTCGAAACCGGCCACTTCGCGGAGGAAGGCGTCCGGCACCTGCGAGAGGATGCCCGCGCCGTCGCCGGAGTCGGGCTCGGAGCCGGTGGCACCCCGGTGCTCCAGGTTGCGCAGGACGGTGAGGGCCTGCTCGACCAGGGTGTGGGACGCCTCGCCGGTGAGGGTGGCGACGAAACCGACGCCGCACGCGTCGTGTTCGTTGCGGGGGTCGTACATACCCTGCGCAGCAGGGCGAGCATCCATGAACGACCAGTTCTGGCCATTCGCGGAGTGCTGGGACGGCTGGCGCGGCGTACGCATCGGCTCTCCCGTCGTCGTCATGTGGCATGTGGCAGGTGCCGAGGGACGACGTTGGCCCTCTGCGTGAGATCTGCGATGAGATCAAAATTTCGTGCAGGTTACATGATGGAGCGGTTCTCGGGAACCGGAAACACCGTTCCAGCATGCGGACGCCGCGGTCGCGGCGGAGGTGCCGCGCGGACGCGGCGGGTGCCGTGCGGTGACGGCGCGGTGCCGTGTGAGGACGGCGGTGCCGTGCGGTGACGGCGGGGGCCGCGGGGTGGCGGCCGACGGATGCGGGGGGACCGTTGCGGACACGATCGGTCGGATCGGCGTCCGGCGGCCCTGAGGGGGGTGGGGGCGAGCGTCATCGCCCACCCCACGGGGGTGCGGCAGGCGTCATTGCCCGCAGCGCTTACGGCTCATGCCCGGTGGTCACGCACTCGAAACCAGCGAGTAACGGGTACTTATGCGGCCCATCGCATAGGTACCGGTCGAGCTATCCTACGGCCGTTCCGAACAGGCTGCCCAGGGCGTACGTCACACCGGCCGCCGCACCACCGAGCGCGAGCTGCCGCAGACCACTGAACCACCAGCTGCGCGCGGTCACCTTGGCCACGACGGCACCGCACCCGAAGAGGCCGGCGAGAGCCAGCAGGACGGCGGGCCACAGCGCGGTCGCACCGAGCAGGTACGGCAGCAGGGGCAGCAGGGCGCCGAGGGCGAACGAGCCGAAGGACGAGACCGCGGCGACCAGCGGCGAGGGCAGGTCCCCCGGGTCGATGCCCAGCTCCTCACGGGCGTGGATCTCCAGGGCCTGCTCCGGGTCCTTGGACAGCTGCCGGGCGACCTGCCGGGCCAGCCCCGGCTCGACCCCGCGGGCCACGTACAGGGCCGCCAGCTCGTCCTCCTCGTCCTGCGGGTGCCTGCGCAGCTCACGGCGCTCGACGTCGAGTTCCGCCTCGACGAGCTCCCGCTGGGAGGCGACGGAGGTGTACTCGCCGGCCGCCATGGAGAAGGCGCCGGCGGCGAGCCCCGCCAGACCGGTGATGACGATGGTCTGGTGGCTCACGGACCCGCCGGCCACGCCCGTCATCAGGGCGAGGTTGGAGACGAGACCGTCCATGGCACCGAAGACGGCGGGGCGCAGCCACCCGCCGTTCACGTCGCGGTGCGTGTGGTTGTCTCGGTGCGCCTCGTGCAGCGCGGCCTCGGTTTCGATGATGGCCATCCGGGCCCCCCAGGGAAGCTAAGCCAAAGCTAACTTTGGACGAGTTCTACTTTTCGACAACACAGAACTTACGCCCATCCTTCCGTCCGCGCCAGCAAGGAAAGGCTGAGCTAACCTGCACTTTCTCCCGTGAGCGCTCATACGTGCGAATGCCAGCTCAGTTGCCGACCGGGTGACAGGGGCACCCCCCGAGGCTCACGCGGCCCCCTGCCGTGGGACACATCCGCCAAGGGTCCCCGTGCGACCCGCCGAAGGAGGCCGACCATGGCATCGATCGCCTGCACCGCCCCGGCCCCGGCGCCCGGTGACGCCACCGGCCTGCGCGAACGGGCCCGCGGTGCGCTGCTCGGCCTGGCCGTCGGGGACGCCCTCGGGGCACCGGCGGAGAACCTCAGACCCTCCGAGATCCGCGCCCGCTGGGGCCGGATCACCGGGTACGTCAGCGAGCAGCCGTACGGCACGGACGACACCGAGTACGCGATCTTCTCCGGACTGCTGCTGGCCCGGCACGGCGCCGCGCTCACACCGGAGCATGTCGAGGCGGCCTGGCACGAATGGATCGCCGACCGGGCCGAGGGGCCCTTCCGCGGTGCGGGCTTCAGCGAGCGCGGCACGCTGGAGAACCTCCGCCGCGGCCTCGCCGCCCCCATCTCGGCCCAGCACCGGCACGCCTGGAGCGACGGGCTGGCGATGCGGGCGGCGCCCTTCGGGGTGTTCGCCGCCGGGCGCCCCACCGAAGCGGCCCGCCTGGTGGCCGTCGACGGCTCGGTCAGCCACGAGGGCGAGGGCATCTACGGCGGCCAGGCGGTCGCGGCGGGCGTGGCCGCGGCGATGACCGGCGCGGCGGTCCCCGTGGTGATCGCCGCCGCCCTCGCGGTGATCCCGGACGACTCCTGGACGGCCCGCTCCCTGCGGCGCGCGGTGGCGGTCGCGCACCGCGGCGAACGCGCGGTCCGCTCCGCCGTCGTCATCGGCGGCTATCCCTGGACCGACCTGGCCCCGGAAGCGGTCGCCCTCGCCTTCGGCGCGTACGCGGCGGCCGACGGCGATTTCCGGGAGGCGGTCCTCACGGCCGTCAACATGGGCCGCGACGCGGACACGACGGCGGCGGTGGCGGGCGCCCTCTCCGGCGCCACCCAGGGCCTCTCGGCCATCCCGCCGGCCTGGGCCACCGCCATCGGCCCGGCCCGCGGCCGCTGCCTGCCGTCCATCGCCGGCCACCACGTCCTGGAGATCGCGGAACTCCTGGTGACGGCGGCGGAAGCCGGCACCGGAGGGACGGCGGCCGGGGTGGCGGGGAAGCGGGAGGTGATCGCGGCGCACACGGCGCCGGCATCGGAAACAGGGGTGGCGGGGAAGCGGGAGGTGATCGTGGCGCACACGGCGCCGGCATCGGAAACAGGGGTGGCGGGGAAGCGGGAGGCGATCGCGGCGCACACGGCGCCGGCATCGGAAACAGGGGCGGCACGGAAGCGGGAGGTGATCGCGGCGCACACGGCGCCGGCACTGGCCACGGTCCTGCCGGCGGCCGTCGCGGAGGGGGAGCGGGCGGCAGGCGAGTGTGTGGTGCAGCCACCCCCACGGCCGGCCGGACTTCAGCGCAGCCCCCTCGCCGGGCAACCGGACGGTGAGGGCCGGTCATGACAGCGCGCCGTATCGAGGGCCTCCTCCTCGGCCTGGCCGCGGGAGACGCCGCCGGCTGGCCCGCCGCCCGGCACCGCGCCGTCCGCATGCCCGAGTGGACCCGCCGCCTCACCCGGGAACTGGACACGTTCGCCGAGCAGAACGCCACCACCACCCTCCCGGTGCCGATCGCCCTCAACCAGCCCCCCGGGCCGCTTCGCCTCGGCCCCTCCGACGACGCGGAGTGGGCGGCGTTCGCCGCGGAGGCCGTTCTGCGCGCCGGCGACGACGACGTCCTCGGCGACCTGAGCCGAGCCCGCCGTATGCGCGCCGCCATCGACCTGACCTGGACCGCCGTGGCCTCCGAGGTGGCCGCCGCCGCGGACCGCGCGCCGGAGATCGAGTCCGCCGTACTGCCGCTGCGCGCCCGCATCTCCGTCCGCGCCGGCCTCGGCAACCTCGCCGCCGGCCTGCGCCCGCCCGCCACCGGCCACGACAACCCGCACTACTTCGACGACGCGGCCTGCGTCCGCGCCTGCGTCCTCGCCGTGGCCCACCCCGGCGACCCGCAACAGGCCGCGGCGCTCGCCGAGTTCGACGCCCGCTACACCCAGGACGGCGACGGCGTGCACGGCGCGCGGGCCATGGCGTCGGCCCTCTCCCTCGCCCTCGCCGACGCGGACACCGACACCTGTGTGTCCGCCGCGCTCGCCGAACTCCCGGCGGACACCGAGATCGGCCGCAACGCCCGCCACGCCCTCGCCCTGGCCGAGGACAGCGAGTCGGCCTTCGCCCTCGTCCCCCTCCTGGAGCACCAGATCGTCGACCACGTCTACAGCTACGGCATCGCCGCCGCCGAGACCGTCCCCGTCGCCCTGGCCCTCGCCACCGCCGCCCGCGGCCGGATCGCCGAGGCCGTACCGGCCGCCGCCTGCCTGTCCCGGGTCGCCGACTCCGCCCCCGCCCTCGCCGGCGCGCTCACCGGCGCCCTGGGCGGCGGCGCGGCCATCCCGGGAAGCTGGCGGGACGCCTGCCGCATCCTGCCGGGCTGCACCCTGCCCCGCCTTACCGGCACCGACCTGGTGGAACTCGCCGGACTCCTGGAAGCCGCACAACCGGCCCGCCCAGGAGGATGATTCGGGGCATGACGCCCAAAGAAGAACAATGCACGGGTCCGGGTGCCGGCGGTCTCGCCGACCGCGTCACCGCCGCCCTGGTGGGAGCCGCCGTCGGTGACGCCCTCGGCGGCCCGGTGGAGGGCTACTCCCCCGACCAGATCGCCGAGCGGCACGGCGGCCGTGTGCGCGGCATCGTCGGCCCGTGGCACGGTGACGCCTGGCGCACCGCCCGCCCCATCGCGCCGTACCACAAGGGCGACGGCCACGTCACCGACGACACCCTGATGACGCACGCGCTGATCCGCGTCTACGACCGCGTCCGCGACCACCTGGACGCGTACGCGATCGCCGACCATCTGGTCCCGGACCTGATGACCACCCCCCGCTGGATCCCCGAACTGGAGGCCGAGGCGTTGCCGCTGCACCGCCTCTTCCTCGCCGAGAAGTGGCTGGTGGCCCGGCTGGCCTACGGTCACGCCGACCCCCGGGAAGCGGGCACCGGCAACATCGTCAACTGCGGCGCCGCGATGTACATGGCCCCGGTCGGCCTGGTCAACGCGGCCAACCCGGCCGGCGCCTACGCCGAGGCGCTGGACGTCGCGGGCGCGCACCAGTCGTCGTACGGCCGTGAGGCGGCCGGGGTGTTCGCCGCGGCGGTGGCCGCCGCGACCGCCCCCGGCGCGACCCCGGACTCGGTGGTGGACGCCTGTCTGTCCCTGGCCAAGGACGGCACCCGTACGGCGATCGAGAAGGTCTGCGAAGTCGCCGCCGGACACCGGGACTTCGAGTCGGCGCTCGGTCCGCTGCGCGCGGCGGTGGCGCCGTACGACACCGTCGGCCCGAACTACCGCGCCCCCTCCCTCGCCGCCCGCCGCCCCTCCCGGCTGCACTCCATCGAGGAACTCCCCGTCGCGCTGGGCATGCTGGTCGTCTCGGGCGGCGACTACCGGCAGGCCGTGCTCGGCTCGGTCAACTACGGCCGTGACTGCGACTCGATCGCGACGATGGCCGGAGCCCTCGCGGGCGCGCTCGGTTCGCCCGCCCCGGTGGAGTGGGCGAAGACCGTCGCCGACGCCAGCCGCCTGGATCTGTGGGCGCCGGCCCGGACGCTCACCGAGGTCGCGCGCGAGATCTTCGACCGGGACGTCCGCCGCCGGCGCGCCCACGAGGAGGCGTTCACCGCGCTCGGAGGCCGGCCGTGCTGCGACTGACCTGGGTCCAGCCGGAGGACCTGCTGGGCCACGAACTGCGCCAGGCCCGCCTGGACGGGCGCGAGCCGAAGGCGGTCGAGGCCCGCTGGCGTGCGGCGGGCGGCCCGGACGCCCCGGAGCGCGCGGGTGCCTCGCCGCACCGGGCGTCCCGCTATCTGCGCCTGCTGGCGGAGGACCTGCTGGACGAACTCGCCGATCTGCCCAGCCGCTTCGCCGACGACGAGCCGACGGACCTGGCCCGCATCAGGTCCCAGTGCCCCGACTGGCCCGCCGCACGGTCCGCCACCGCACCGGACCCCCGCGCGCTGGAGGCCGCCTGGCTCGGCCGGGCCATCGGCTGCCTCCTCGGCAAACCGGTCGAGAAACTCCCGCTCGACGGCATCCGCGCCCTCGCCCGGGCGACCGGGAACTGGCCCCTCGGCACCTACTTCACCGCCAGGGGAGTTCCCGACGACCTGCTGGCAGCCCACCCGTGGAACCGCCGCTCGGCCGCCACCTCGCTCGCCGAGAACATCGACGGCATGCCCGAGGACGACGACCTGAACTACCCCCTCCTCAACCTCCTCCTGCTCCAGCGGCACGGGAGGGACTTCACCACCGACGACGTGGCCCGGCTGTGGCTCGAAGAGCTCCCGCCCGGCCGCACGTTCACCGCCGAGCGCGTCGCCCACCGCAACCTCCTCGCCGGCATCGAACCCCCGCACACGGCCCGCCACCGCAACCCGTTCCGCGAGTGGATCGGCGCGCTGATCCGCGCGGACATGCACGGCTGGAGCAACCCCGGCGACCCGGCGGCCGCCGCCGAGCAGGCCCACCGCGACGCGGTCCTCACCCACACCGCCAACGGCGTCTACGCGGCGATGTTCACGGCCGCCACCATCGCGACGGCCGCCGCCGGCACCCACGACGTCCACGCCTGCCTGCGCTCCGGCCGCGCGGTGGTACCGGCCCGCTCCCGCCTGGCCAAGGCGCTCGACCACGCCGTCCGACTGGCCACCACCACGGGCGACTTCGACGACGTCGTGGACGAACTCCACGCCGTCTACGGCCCCACCCACCACTGGGTCCACGCCCTCCCCAACACCGCCCTGACCGTCGCCGCGCTCACCCACGCCGACGGCGACTTCACCGGCTCCGTCTGCCGTGCCGTCTCGGGTGGCTGGGACACCGACTCCAACGGCGCCACCGCCGGAAGCATCGCCGGCCTCCTCGCCGGCTCCCCCGGCGCGCTCCCCGAGCGGTGGCGGGCCCCGCTGAAGAACCGGCTCGCCACCAGCGTCGCGGACTTCGACGGCGCCGGCTTCGACACCCTCGCCCACCTCACCCACCTGGAGGCGACCCGACCATGACCCACATCGCCGTCCTCGGCAGCACGAACATGGACCTCGTCACCTATGTCGACAGGGCCCCGCAGCGCGGGGAGACAGTGACCGGGCGGGAGTTCCGTACGATCCCCGGCGGCAAGGGCGCCAACCAGGCGATCGCCGCGGCCCGCGCCGGCGCCACCGTCTCGATGATCGGGGCCGTCGGCAACGACGCCTTCGGCGCGCGGCTGCGCGACACCCTCGAACACTCCGGTGTGGACACGGACTTCCTGCGCACGGTCGAGGGCCCGTCCGGCACCGCGCACATCGTGGTGGACGACGAGGGCGGCAACGCGATCGTCGTCATCCCCGGCGCGAACGGCACGGTCGACCACCTCTCGCCCGGCGACGAGGGGGTGATCGCCACCGCCGACGCCCTGCTGCTGCAACTGGAGATCCCGCTGGCGGCGGTCGTCGCCGGAGCGGAGGCGGCCCACCGGCACGGCGTCCGCACGGTCCTCACCCCCTCGCCGGTCCAGCCGCTGCCGCCCGCGCTCCTGGCCGCCATCGACCTGTTGGTGCCGAACGAGTACGAGGCGGTCACCCTCACCGGCCGCCCCGACCCGCGCGAGGCGGCGGCCGCCCTGCTGGACCTGGTGCCGGAGGTCGTGGTCACCCTGGGCGCCACGGGCTGCCTGTACCTGACCCGGGGCGCCGAACCGCTCGTCGTCCCCGCACCCCGCGTGCGGGCCGTGGACTCCACGGGCGCGGGCGACACGTTCGTCGGCACGCTCGCGGTGGCCCTCGCCGAGGAGAAACCCGTACGGGAGGCCCTGTCCTGGGCGGCGGCCGCGGCGGCGATCTCCGTCCAGCGGGAAGGCGCGTCGGCGTCGATGCCGTACCGCCCGGAGATCGAGGCCCAGTACAGCGCATGAACACGACGAGCACGACACGTGCGGAGGCTGCGACGGCCGGCACGTCCCCGGCCCTGGACGGCCTGCGGGTGCTGGACCTCGCCACCCTGTTCGCCGGGCCGATGGCCGCGACGCTGCTCGGTGACTTCGGCGCCGAGGTGATCAAGGTGGAGCATCCCCGGCGGCCCGACCCGTCCCGGGGCCACGGCCCGGCCAAGGACGGCGTCGGCCTGTGGTGGAAGGTGCTCGGCCGCAACAAGCGGGCCATCACCCTCGACCTGTCCGCCCCCGGGGGCCGGGCCACCCTGCTGCGGCTCGCCGCCACCGCCGACGTGGTGATCGAGAACTTCCGCCCCGGAACCCTGGAGAAATGGGACCTCGGCTGGCCCGAGCTGTCCGCGGTCAACCCCCGGCTGGTCCTCGCCCGGGTCACCGCGTTCGGCCAGTTCGGCCCCTACGCGCACCGCCCCGGCTTCGGTACCCTCGCCGAGGCGATGAGCGGCTTCGCCGCGGTCACCGGCGAACCGGGCGCGCCCCCGACGCTGCCGCCCTTCGGTCTCGCGGACTCGATCGCGGGCCTGGCGACCGCCTACGCCGTGCTGACGGCGCTGGCCGCGCGCGAGCGCACCGGCGTGGGACAGACGGTCGACATGGCGATCATCGAGCCGATCCTGTCGGTCCTCGGACCCCATGCCACCTGGTACGACCAGCTCGGCTACGTCCAGGAACGCACCGGCAACCGCTCCGCGAACAACGCCCCGCGCAACACCTACCGCACCGCCGACGGCACCTGGGTCGCCGTCTCCACCTCCGCCCAGTCGGTCGCCGAACGGGTGCTACGGCTGGTGGGCCGCCCGGAGCTGATCGAGGAGCCGTGGTTCGCCACCGGCGCCGACCGGGCCGCCCACGCCGACGTGCTGGACGAGGCGGTCGGCTCCTGGATCGCCGGCCGCACCCGCGCCGAGGTGCTGGCGGCCTTCGAGGAGGCGGAGGCCGCGGTGGCCCCCGTGCAGGACGTCCGGGACGTCCTGGCGGACCCCCAGTACCGGGCCCTGGACACGGTCACCACCGTCGACGACCCCGAGCTGGGCCCGCTGCGCATGCAGAACGTCCTCTTCCGGCTCTCCGCCACACCTGGCGCGATCCACTGGGCCGGCCGCCCGCACGGCGCCGACACCGACGCCGTGCTCACCGAACTCGGCCTCACCCCGGCCGACATCGCGGCGCTGCGCGCGGGGGGCGCCCTGTGACCCGCTTCCCGCTCACCTGGCTCTACGTCCCCGGCGACCGCCCGCACGTCGTGGCCAAGGCCCTGGTGGCGGGCGCCGACGTGGTGGTGATCGACCTGGAGGACGCCGTCGCCCCGGACCGCAAGGAGTACGCCCGCGCGGCCACCGCGGACCTGCTGTCGCAGGCGCAGCCGGTCCCGGTGCACGTGCGCGTCAACGCCCTGGACAGCCCCTGGGCCGGCGCCGACCTGCACGCCCTGGCCGGCCTGCCGGGCCTGTCCGGGGTGCGGCTGCCGAAGGTGACGGCCCCGGGCGAGGTACGGCAGGTCGCCGTGGCCGTGCCAGTGCCCCTGTACGCGCTCCTGGAGTCGGCCCTCGGCATCGAGTACGCCTACGCCATCGCCACCGCCCATCCGGGCCTGCGGGGCATCGCCCTGGGCGAGGCCGACCTCCGCGCCGACCTGGGGGTACGGGCCGACGCGGGCCTGGACTGGCCGCGTTCCCGGGTGATCGTCGCCGCCCGCGCCGCAGGCCTCGCCCCGCCGTCCCAGACCGTCTATCCGGACATCCGTGACCTCGACGGCCTGGCCGCCTCCTGCGCCCACGGCCGCGCTCTGGGGTTCCTGGGCCGCGCCGCGATCCACCCCCGCCAGCTGCCGGTCATCGAGCGGGCCTACCTGCCCACGGAGGCGGAGATCGAACACGCGGAGACGGTCATCAAGGCGGCCTCGGCGAACGGGGGCGCCCAGGCCCTCCCCGACGGCCGCTTCATCGACGCGGCGGTCGTGGCGATGGCGCGGCGGACGCTGTCGCTGTCGCGCAGGACGTAGGAGCCGAGTGGCCCCACCGAGGGCATCGGCCCGCACACACCGAGGGCGCCCGGAAGAACTCCGGGCGCCCTCGGTGTGTGCCTCGTGTCGTACGGGGGACGGTCAGCTCTTCTCGGCCGGTGCCGCCTTCTCCTCGCCCTCGGCGCCCGCGTCGGCGTCGCCGTCCGTGTCCTTGGCGTCCGTGTCCTTGGCGTCCGCGCCCTTGGCGTCCGTGTCCTCGGCCGGACCGTCGGAGAACCCGGGCTCGACCACGGCCTCCCGTCCCGGCCGCTTCTTCGACGACACCACGATGTACGTCACCGCCAGCAGGAAGACGAGCAGCGCGGTCCAGTCGTTCAGGCGGAGGCCCAGGATGTGGTGGGCGTCGTCCACCCGCATGTACTCGATCCAGCCCCGGCCCACGCAGTACGCGGCGACGTACAGGGCGAACGCCCGGCCATGCCCCAGCTTGAAGCGGCGGTCCGCCCAGATGACCAGCAGGCCCACGCCGACGCACCACAGGGACTCGTACAGGAAGGTCGGGTGGTAGTACCCCGGGACCCGGCCGCCCTCGGAGGAGGTGATGTGCAGCGCCCAGGGCAGGTGGGTCTCGCGGCCGTACAGCTCCTGGTTGAACCAGTTGCCCCAGCGGCCGATGGCCTGCGCGAACGCGATGCCGGGCGCGACGGCGTCGGCGTACGCGGGCATCGGGATGCCCCGGCGCCGCGCGCCGATCCACGCGCCGAGCGCACCGAGCGCGATGGCGCCCCAGATGCCGAGGCCGCCCTCCCACACCTTGAAGGCGTCCACCCAGTCACGGCCCTCGCTGAAGTACAGCTCGTAGTCCGTGATGACGTGGTAGAGCCGGCCGCCGACCAGGCCGAACGGCACGGCCCAGACGGCGATGTCGGCGACCGTGCCGGACTGCCCTCCGCGGGCGATCCAGCGCTTGTTGCCGAACCAGACGGCAACGAAGACGCCGATGATGATGCAGAAGGCGTAGCCGCGCAGCGGGATGGGGCCGAGGTGCCATACCGCGTGCGACGGGCTGGGGATGTAGGCAAGGTTCATGGCATGTCCGACGCTACCGTGCCGGGCCGTGGGGACGGCAAGCAGCCCGGCTACGGGTCCATAACGGGGGCGTGAGAAACGCTTACCCGCGCGCGGCGGCCTCCACCAGTTGCCTGAGTTTGGCCGGGGTCATCGTCTGGTCCTGGTAGATGTTCTTGCCGCCGAGCAGCACCGTGGGCGTACCGGTGAAGCCGCCGGACCGGAAGGCCTGGTTGGACCTGTCCACCCAGCTGTCGTGCGTGCCGTTCCGGACGCACGTGCGGAAGGCGGGCGTGTCCAGGCCCTTGACCTTGCCGGCCAGCTCGATCAGCTTGCCGTTGTCCGCGAAGGCGTCGTCGGTCTCCTTGGGCTGGTTCGCGTACAGCACGTCGTGGTAGTCGCGGAACTTCCCCGCGTCCTGGGCGCAGGCCGCGGCGTTGGCGGCGCGCAGCGAGCCGGTTCCGCCGAGGTTGCCGTCGATCAGCCGGACGAGGTGGTACTCGATTCTGAGCTTGCCGGCGTCGGTCAGTTCGTGGAGGGTGGGCCGGTACGCCGCCTCGAAGGCCTGGCAGGCCGGGCAGCGGAAGTCCTCCCAGACGGTGAGCGTCGACTTGGCGCCGTCCTTGCCGACCGGGATGGCGAGGCCGTCCTTGCCCTGCGCGCCCGACGGTGCCACGGCCGGGCCCGCGCTGCCGCCCTTGTGCTTGCCGGCGTTCGCGGCGAGCACGCCGATCACCGCCGCCAGCCCCAGGACGCAGACGACGCTCGCGCCCACGATCAGCGTGCGCCGTCGCTTCTCCGCGGCCTTCTGCTTCTCGCGCTCGACCGCCAGCCGTTCCCGGGCGGTGCGCTTTCCGTCACGGTTCTTCTCGCTCACACCCCCAGAACGAACCGGGGAGGCGCAGCGCGCCTCCCCGGCCCGAGGTCCACCCGTTCGAGTGACCGAGTCATCCGGCACGGGAGTTCCGCCGGCGGTCACGCCGGTCCGTCACGCCTGTCCGCGCACGCCTTTCGCCAGCTCACCGGCCAGTTCGCGGACCGCCGCGATGCCGGAGGCGTGGTCGGGGGCGTCCAGCATCCGCTTCACGAACGCCGAGCCGACGATCACGCCGTCGGCGAAGCCGGCGACCTCGGCGGCCTGGGCCGGGTTGGAGACGCCCAGCCCGACGCAGACGGGCAGCTCGGTGCCGGTGGCGCGGGTGCGCCGGACCAGGTCCTGGGCCTGCGCGCCGACGGACTCGCGGGTGCCGGTGACGCCCATGAGGGAGGCCGCGTAGACGAAGCCGCTGCCCGCCGCGGTGATCTGGGCGAGCCGTTCGTCCTTGCTGCTCGGCGCCACGACGAAGACCGTGGCCAGCCCGTGCTTCTCGGCGTGTTCCCGCCACAGCGCCGACTCCTGCACGGGCAGGTCGGGCAGGATGCAGCCCGCGCCGCCCGCCTCGGCCAGCTCGGCGGTGAACCGCTCCACGCCGTAGCGGTCGATGGGGTTCCAGTACGTCATGACGAGCACCGGCTTCCCGGTGGCCTCGTGGGCCTCCCGGACCGTGCGCATCACGTCGGCGATCTTCACACCGCCGCGCAGGGCGATGTCGTCGGCGGTCTGGATGACCGGGCCGTCGAGCACCGGGTCGCTGTGCGGCAGTCCGACCTCGACGACGTCGGCGCCGCCGTCGAAGACGGCCTTGACCGCCTCGATGCCGCCGTCCACGGTCGGGAAGCCGGCCGGGAGGTAGGCGATGAGCGCGGAGCGGCCCTCGGCCCTGGCGGCGGCGAGGGTGTCGCTCAGCAGCTGCACGTTCCCGCTCACTTGGCGTCCCCCTCGATCTCGGCGGTGTCGGCTTCGTTGGCGGCCACCTCGGCGTCGGTGTCGTAGAGGCCGAAGTAGCGGGCGGCGGTGTCCATGTCCTTGTCGCCGCGGCCGGACAGGTTGACGACGATCAGGCCGTCCTTGCCGAGCTCCCTGCCGACGTCCAGGGCGCCGGCCAGCGCGTGGGCGCTCTCGATGGCCGGGATGATGCCCTCGGTGCGCGACAGCAGGCGCAGGGCCTGCATGGCGGCGTCGTCGGTGATCGCGCGGTACTCGCCGCGGCCGGAGTCCTTCAGGTAGGAGTGCTCCGGGCCGATGCCCGGGTAGTCCAGTCCGGCGGAGATCGAGTAGGGCTCGGTGATCTGACCCTCGTCGTCCTGGAGGACGTAGGACCGGGAGCCGTGCAGGATGCCGGGCTCGCCTGCGGTGAGGGTGGCCGCGTGCTCGCCGGTCTCGATGCCGTGGCCGGCGGGCTCGCAGCCGATGAGGCGGACGCCCTCGTCGGGGATGAAGGCGTGGAAGAGGCCGATGGCGTTGGAGCCGCCGCCGACGCAGGCGACGGCCGCGTCGGGGAGGCGGCCGGCGCGCTCCAGGAGCTGGCGGCGGGCCTCCACGCCGATCACCCGGTGGAAGTCGCGGACCATGGCCGGGAAGGGG
Organism: Streptomyces sp. NPDC004658; assembly: GCF_040609555.1. Lineage (NCBI taxonomy): Bacteria > Bacillati > Actinomycetota > Actinomycetes > Kitasatosporales > Streptomycetaceae > Streptomyces > Streptomyces sp. NPDC004658. The sequence goes on along the minus strand of NZ_JBEXKG010000044.1, from coordinate 28,579 downwards.
TGCGGGCCGGCGACCGTGCCGAAGAGGTAGTGGGTGTGGTCGACGTTGGCGACCCAGTCCCGGAACGCCTCGTTGATGGCGTCCTTCAGGGTGCGGCTACCGGACTTCACGGCGACGACCTCGGCGCCGAGCATGCGCATGCGGGCCACGTTGAGGGCCTGGCGCTTGGTGTCGACCTCGCCCATGTAGATGGTGCAGTCGAGGCCGAACAGCGCGCAGGCGGTGGCCGTCGCGACACCGTGCTGGCCGGCGCCGGTCTCGGCGATGACCCGGGTCTTGCCCATGCGCTTGGTGAGCAGGGCCTGGCCGAGCACGTTGTTGATCTTGTGGGAGCCGGTGTGGTTGAGGTCCTCGCGCTTGAGGAACACACGGGCGCCACCGGCGTGTTCGGCGAAGCGGGGCACCTCGGTGAGCGCCGACGGGCGGCCGGTGTAGTGGACGAGCAGGTCGTCGAGCTCACGGGCGAACTCGGGGTCGCTCTTGGCCTTGTCGTACTCGACGGCGACCTCGTCCACGGCGGCGACGAGGGCCTCCGGGATGAACTTGCCGCCGAACGCGCCGAAGTAGCCCTCGGCGCTGGGCACCTGGCCGGTGGGGTCAGGGACGAAGAACTCGCTGGGCATGCGGAAACCTCACGGTGAGATTGTGGAAAGACACTAATCGCCGTGGGGGCGGAGCTTGTCGTACGACCTCAGACCGTGTGGGGCTGGTCGCGCAGTTCCCCGCGCCCCTCTGGGGCGCGCTGCCATCGACGTCCGTTCACCTGTCCCGGCTCGTCACCGATGACGTACCGCACCCTGCGACCGTGGACACGCCGGGCGGGGGCGCGGCAGCCCCTCGGGCGGCAGCCGCGCGCCAGGCGCGCGTGCCGGTCCACAGTCGTCACGGTGAGAGTCATCGCCACCAAGCCTAGCGGGGATCAGCCGCGCCCGTGCCGAAGTGCCGGGTGTTCGCCCGCCGCCACCAGGTCGGCCACCGCCGCCTTCGGGTCGCGGCCGGTCACCAGGGACTCGCCGACCAGCACCGCGTCGGCGCCGGCGTTGGCGTACGCGATCAGGTCGTGCGGGCCGCGGACGCCGGACTCGGCGACCTTCACGATGCTGTCCGGGATCTCCGGGGCGACCCGCTCGAACGTGCCGCGGTCCACCTCCAGCGTCTTCAGGTTGCGGGCGTTGACGCCGATGACCTTGGCACCCGCGTCCACCGCCCGCTCGACCTCGTCCTCGTCGTGGACCTCGACGAGGGGGGTCAGGCCGATGGACACCGCCCGCTCGATCAGCGACTCCAGGGCCGGCTGGTCCAGGGCGGCCACGATCAGCAGCGCGAGGTCGGCGCCGTACGCCCGGGCCTCCCAGAGCTGGTACGAGGTGACGATGAAGTCCTTGCGCAGCACCGGGATGTCGACCCGCGCGCGCACCGCCTCCAGGTCGGCGAGCGAGCCGCCGAAGCGGCGCTGTTCGGTGAGGACGGAGATGACGGCCGCGCCGCCCGCCTCGTAGTCCGCGGCGAGTCCGGCGGGGTCGGCGATCGCGGCCAGCGCGCCCTTGGAGGGGCTGGAGCGCTTCACCTCGCAGATCACCTTGACGCCGTCGCCCTTGAGCGCGGCCACCCCGTCCTTGGCGGCGTGGGCCTTGGCCGCGCGCTCCTTGAGCTCGTCGAGGGTGACGCGTGCCTGCCGCTCCGCGAGGTCGGCACGGACTCCGTCGATGATCTCGTCGAGCACACTCACGCGAGCGGCCCCCTTCCAGACGGTGGTTCCTTCAGGTTCTGAAAACCCGTGGTCAAACCGATGGTATCCGCAGGAGCGCCGAGGCCTCGCATCCGGTCGAGGGCGGTCCCACTACCTGGACATTCGCTGTTCGATCAAGGATGGAGCCAGCCGCCGAAGGGCAGGTTCCGGACGAGGGTGAACACCAGCAGCAGTGCGCCGAGGGCCCACAGCTGTGCCGTGCCGAGCCCGAACCGCACCGGCCGGCCGCGCGCCGCGCGGGCCACCCAGACGGTCCACAGCACGCCGAAGCCCAGGTAGGCCAGCACGCCGAGCGCGTTGTCACGCAGCGCCCCGAGCAGATCGCCGTGCACGAAGGCGTGCGCGCTCCGCAGCCCTCCGCAGCCCGGGCAGTACAGCCCGGTGAGCCGGTACAGCGGGCACACGGGGTAGTGCCCGGGTTCGTTCGGGTCCACGGCCCCCACGTACGCGAAGGCCCCGGCCACGGCCGCCAGCAGGGCCACCGGCACGGCGATCCGCCGCCAGACGGGGACGAGGGCGGCGACCGGTCGGCTGTGGACGTTCACGCGGGCATTCTGCCCCGCCGGTCACGGACCCGCCTCACCCGGCGAACGCGAGGGGCGGTCCGCAGCACCCTTTCGGCTGCCGGACCGCCCCTCGCGCAAGGCCCTGGGCTCAGCTCTTCGCGGCCGCCGGCTCGCGCGTCGCCGCGGGCGCGGTGTGCGGCAGGGCACGGTCCTGCTTGGGCTGGCCGAGGCCCATGGCGCGCATGATGCCGCCGACCACACCGCCGAGGAGGGTGAGGGCCATACCGGCCCAGAAGCCGACGGGCTGGGCCATCACCATGAAGGCACCCGCGACGCAGAAACCGATGAAGGCGATGATGACACCGGTCCAGGCGGCCGGGGTGTGACCGTGGCTGCTGCCCGCCATGACTTGCTCCTCGTTGCTGTCTGTGTGTCGTACGAGCCGGACGCTCGCCGTCCATTGTCCCGTACGCGTGCGTGTGCCGGACGCGGGGGTGGCGTCTGGTTCACCACATCCGGGGTTCAGGCGCCGGTCGGGTCCTCGCCCCGGTCCAGCGCCTTCCAGATCTCCTCGGGCCGCTCCGGGTCGACCGGCCGGGCCGTGCGCCGCGGGCGGGCGGTGCCCCGCTCGTAGCGGCCCGACATGGCGGGCCACAGACGGCCGTAGCGCAGGGCGAGCAGTCCGGCGAGCAGGAGCAGCACACCGCCGGCGGCCGCGACGTAGGGCCAGCCGGTGTGGGTGAGCGCGTCGACCGTGGCGGAGGTGTCGCCGCTCGCCTTGGCGGCCTGCTCGTCCAGCGCGGAGCTGTCGGAGGCGGACACGAGGGCCGCGGCGGCTGTCCCGGCGCCGGACAGCGCGAGCAGCCCGGAGACGAGGAACCGGCCGGCCCTGCGGACGGCGAAGACGGCGACGAGCGCGGCGAGGCCCACTATGGCGAGGGCCGCGGGGACGCCCGTGACGTCGCTGCCCTTGGCGGTCAGCGGGAACGCGCCGCCGGCCACCGTCGCGGTGCCCTCCGCCCAGCGCTGCCGGGACGCGAGCAGCGCCACGGCCGCGCCGAGCGCGCCGCACAGGAGGGCCACGGCGAGGCTCCGCCGGCCGGACCGGGCGGACGCGGCGGCTTGGGAACGGGGGTCAGGTACGGCAGTCACGTACTCCACTATCGCCTGAACCCCGGGTGAACCGTCACCCGGGGTTCGTATGAGAAGCGCCCCATCCGCGAGCGGAGTGCCCTACGTGCCCAGCCGGTTGGCGGTGTGCACCGCGCGCAGCACCGCCGCCGCCTTGTTGCGGCACTCCTGGTCCTCCGCGACCGGGTCGGAGTCGGCGACGATGCCGGCGCCGGCCTGGACGTGGGCCGTGCCGTCGCGGAGCAGGGCCGTACGGATGGCGATCGCGGTGTCGGAGTCGCCGGCGAAGTCCAGGTAGCCGACGCAGCCGCCGTACAGGCCGCGCCTGGACGGCTCCAGTTCGTCGATGATCTGCATCGCGCGGGGCTTGGGGGCGCCGGAGAGGGTGCCGGCCGGGAAGCAGGCGGTGAGCACGTCGAAGGCCGTGCGGCCCGGGGCGACCCTGCCGGTGACGGTCGAGACGATGTGCATCACGTGCGAGTAGCGCTCGATGGACATGAAGTCGACGACCTCGACCGAGCCGGGTTCGCAGACCCGGCCGAGGTCGTTGCGGCCGAGGTCGACCAGCATCAGGTGCTCGGCGCGTTCCTTGGGGTCGGCGAGCAGTTCCTCGGCTAGGGCCTGGTCCTCCTGCGGGGTGGCCCCGCGGTGCCGGGTGCCGGCGATGGGGTGGACCATCGCGCGTCCGTCCTCGACCTTCACCAGTGCTTCGGGGGAGGAGCCGACGACGTCGAACCCGTCGAAGCGGAAGAGGTACATGTACGGCGAGGGGTTCGTGGCCCGCAGGACCCGGTAGACGTCCAGGGCGCTCGCCGTGCACGGCGTCTCGAAGCGCTGGGAGGGCACGACCTGGAAGGCCTCGCCCGCGCGGATGCGCTCCTTGACGTCCTCGACGGCCCGCTGGAAGTCGGGGCCGCCCCAGCGGGCGGTGTACTCGGGCAGTTCGGAGGGCGGCAGGTGGGCCGGGGGCTGGGCGACCGGGCGGGAGAGGTCGGCCTCCATGGCGTCGAGGCGGGCGACGGCGTCCGCGTACGCCTCGTCGACGCCCGTGTCGAGGTCGTTGTGGTTGATCGCGTTGGCGATCAGCAGGACCGAGCCCTCCCAGTGGTCCATCACCGCGAGGTCGCTGGTCAGCAGCATGGTCAGCTCGGGCAGCCGCAGGTCGTCGCGCTCGCCGGGGCCGATCTTCTCCAGGCGGCGCACGATGTCGTAGCCCAGGTAGCCGACCATGCCGCCGGTGAAGGGCGGCAGGCCCTCCTGGTGCGGGGTGTGCAGGGCCTGGAGGGTGGCGCGCAGGGCCGCGAGGGGGTCGCCGTCGGTGGGCACTCCGACGGGCGGGGTGCCGAGCCAGTGGGCCTGTCCGTCCCGCGCGGTGAGCGTGGCTGCGCTGCGGACGCCGACGAAGGAGTAGCGGGACCAGGAGCGGCCGTTCTCCGCGGACTCCAGCAGGAAGGTGCCGGGGCGCTCGGCGGCGAGTTTGCGGTACAGCGCGACCGGGGTGTCGCCGTCGGCGAGCAGCTTGCGCGTGACCGGGATGACACGCCGGTCGGTGGCCAGCTTGCGGAAGGTCTCCAGTTCCATGGCCGCTGACCTTACTGACCGGGTCCGGGTACGCCCGAACCGGCGTCCTTGAGGAGTACGTCCGCGTCGAAGCAGGTGCGGGCGCCGGTGTGGCAGGCGGCGCCGACCTGGTCGACCTTGACCAGCAGGGTGTCGGCGTCGCAGTCCAGCGCGACCGACTTCACCCACTGGACGTGGCCGGAGGTGTCGCCCTTGACCCAGTACTCCCGGCGGCTGCGGGACCAGTAGGTGCAGCGGCCGGTGGTGAGCGTCCGGTGCAGCGCCTCGTCGTCCATCCAGCCGAGCATGAGCACCTCTCCGGTGTCGTACTGCTGGGCGATGGCGGGGACGAGCCCGTCGGGGCTGCGCTTGAGCCGCGCGGCGATCTCCGGGTCGAGGCTGCTGGGCCGGGGGGCACCGGTCGTACTGGTCATGCGTCACATTGTGCCGCGCGGGACCGACAGCGGGACGCGGCCGTCCATGGAATGGTCACGGCGGCCCCGAGCGCCTCCTCGGGGAGGTCACGGGTGGGCGGACCGGATACGCGGTCGTAGGCTGACAGCATGTCGACCTTCGCCAAGCGTGAACGGCTTCTCCTCGCCGACCTCTTGGAAACCGTCGGGCCGGACGCCGAGACCCTCTGCGAGGGCTGGCGGGCCCGGGACCTGGCCGCGCACGTGATCGTGCGCGAGCGCCGCCCGGACGCGGCCGGGGGCACGCTGATCAAGCAGCTCGCGCCGCGTCTGGAGAAGGTGATGGCCGAGTACACGGCGAAGCCGTACGAGGAACTGATCCAGCTGATCCGCACCGGTCCGCCGCGTTTCTCACCCTTCCAGCTCAAGCAGGTCGACGAGGCGGCCAACATCGTGGAGTTCTACGTCCACACGGAGGACGTCCGCCGCGCTCAGCCGGACTGGAGCCCGCGCGAGCTGGACCCGGTGTTCCAGGACGCGCTGTGGTCCCGCCTCGAACGCGTCGCGCGGCTGATGGGCCGGGGTGTGCCGACGGGGCTGGTGCTGCGCCGTCCGAACGGGCAGACGGCGGTGGCGCACCGGGGCACCCCGGTGGTCACGGTGACCGGTGAGCCGTCGGAGCTGCTGATGTTCGCGTTCGGCCGGCAGCGCGCGGCCGAGGTGGAGCTGGACGGCGACACGGAGGCGATCGCCACGCTGCGCGACACCAAGCAGCTGGGCCTCTGAGGGGGCCGGCCCGTGATCAGGGTGGCGATGACCGGCGTGTACGTGGACGACGTGGCGACGGCGCACGCCTTCTACACCGACGTCCTCGGCTTCGAGACCCGCACGCACATGGACCTCGGCGACGGCACGCTCTTCGTCACGGTCGGCGCCCCGGAGGGCGCCCAGCCCGATCTCCAGCTGCTGCTGGAGCCCGGGCAGGGCCCGATCGCGGAGCCGTACCGCAGGGCGCTGTACGAGGCGGGGCTGCCCTGCATCGTCTTCTCCGTGGACGACCTGGAGGCGGAGTACGACCGGCTGCGCGGCCTGGGTGTCCGGTTCACGCACCCCCCGCAGGAGCAGGGGCCGGTGATCGCGGCGGTGTTCGACGACACGGTGGGCAATCTGGTGCAGCTGGTTCAGCCCAGGGAGTGATGGCCGGTCAGCCGGGGAGTTCGGCGCGGCGCAGGGCCGGTACGGCGAGGGCGACGGCCCCGCCGAGCCCGCAGACGGCCGCGCTGGCGGTGAACACCGGGCCGGGACCCCATGTCCCGATCGCGGCGGCGGCGAACGGCATGCTCAGCGGGGTGAGCCCGAGGCTGACCAGGCTGGAGACGGAGGTGACCCGGCCGAGGTAGGCGGGGTCGGCCTGGGTCTGGAGCAGGGCTCCGCACATCGCGCCGCTGAGCCCGGTGAGCAGGCCCACCAGTACGGCCGTGCCGACGGCGGCGGGGAGGCCGGGCACGTGGGCGAGGGCGCCGACGGCCACGCAGCCCGTGACGATGGCGTACCCGGCGACCAGCCCGGCGCGCGGCAGCCGCCCCCGGACGGTCAGCAGCAGCGAGGCGGCTCCCGCGCCGGCCCCGAACCCGGCGAGCACCCAGCCCATCCCGGCGGCACCCCAGCCGCGCCGGTCGGCGAGCAGGGTCAGCCCGACGTTCAGCGGCCCGACGAAGCCGAGGTCGCCGAGGGCGATGGCGACCATCAGCGGCGCGAGGACCCGGTGCCGTCGGATGTAGCGCAGTCCGGCCTTCAGGTCGCTCCACGCGGTTCCCGCCCTGCCGGGCGTGCCGTCCCGCGGCAGCTCCCGTACCCGCACCGACGCCAGCAGCGGGAGCGAGACGGCGATGAGGAGCCCGGCGACGGTGAACGCGGCCGGGGCGCCGCCGAGGGCGACGGCGAGTCCGCCGAGCGGGGCGCCCACGACGCTCGCGAAGCGGATGGCGAGGCCGCGCATGCCCTGGACCCGGGCGAGCTGGCCCTTCTCGGTGAGGCGGGCCGGCAGGGCGCCCACGGCGGGCAGGAACACCGCGTCGACGGTGCCGAAGAGGAGTGCCAGCAGGGCGAGCGGCCACAGTCCGGGGCGGGTGAGCGCCAGCAGGGCGGCCACGGCGAGGACGGCGGCACAGCGGACGGCGTCGCTGCCGATGACGACCCGGCGCGGCCCGAACCGGTCGGCGACCACTCCCCCGCCGAGCATCAGCAGGGCCCTGGGCAGCGCGCTGGCCGACATCACGAGCCCGGCCTGCGCGGGGCTTCCGGCCTGGACGGCGGCCCAGGACAGGGCGAGGTAGTACACGCTGTCGCCGAGCATCGAGGAGGTGTAGGCCCCGAGCCAGCGCAGCACGTTGGGGTCGCGGTGGGCCCGTGCGGTGGCGGGCGGTACGAGCGTGGCGGTCACGGGAGGGGCTGTCCTCTCAGACGTCAGACGCGGAACGGGAAGCCGTACACGTGCAGCGCGACGTGCTCGCGCCCCTCGGTGTCGCCGGCGGCCTCGCGGGCCCGTCCCTGCTCGTCGTACCGCTCGAGCAGGTCGGCCAGGTCCTTCTTCAGCGCGGCGAGCTCCCCGGCGGTGAGCCGGAGCAGGGACTCCGAGTCGTGGGCCGCGGTGTTCCACTCGGGTCCCCAGTGGGCGCGTTCGTCGAGGTACCGCCGGTACATCTCGGCGCGCTGGTCCTGGAACAGCCGCGAGGCCGCCAGGTGCGCCGCCGCCTTCTCGGGGGCGTCCCGGAAGTCCTCGTCGCGGATGGTGACGCCGTCGGACGCCGGCTGCCACCAGCGCTCCCGCGCGTCCGCGCTGCGCGGCTCGGCCTCCTCGACGAGACCGTGTTCGGCCAGCTTGCGCAGGTGGTAGCTGACGAGGGAGACGGCCTCGTCGACCTGCTCGGCCAGTTGTGAGGCGGTGGCGGTCTCGGCGACGCACAGCAGGCGGTAGAGCCGCATGCGCAGCGGATGCGCGAGCGCCTTGAGCGTCCCGATGTCCGTGATCCGGCGGTTCTCCTCGCGTGCCATGAGACCGACCCTAGATACGAAAGAGAAACTGCGCAATATTCCTTGCGCAAATTTTCTTGCGCTTCTCGGAAACCAAAAGGCCCCGGCCATCCGGCCGGGGCCTTCGCGGCGACGGTCACCGCACCGGGTGCCCCGCCCCGCGCAGCGTCTCCTTCACCTCGCCGATCCTCAGGTCGCCGAAGTGGAACACCGAGGCCGCCAGCACCGCGTCCGCGCCCGCGTCGATGGCCGGGGGGAAGTCGGCCAGCTTGCCCGCGCCACCGGAGGCGATCACCGGGACGGTCACGTGCTTGCGCACCGCCGCGATCATCTCCAGGTCGTAGCCGTCCTTCGTGCCGTCCGCGTCCATGGAGTTCAGCAGGACCTCCCCGGCGCCCAGCTCGGCCGCCCGGTGCGCCCACTCCACCGCGTCGATGCCGGTGCCGCGCCGGCCGCCGTGGGTCGTCACCTCGAAGGTGCCCTCGGGGGTGCGGCGGGCGTCCACCGAGAGGACCAGCACCTGCCGGCCGAACCGCTCGGCGATCTCGCGGATCAGGTCGGGGCGCGCGATGGCCGCCGTGTTGACGCCCACCTTGTCCGCACCCGCCCGCAGCAGCTTGTCCACGTCCTCGGCCGTGCGGACGCCGCCGCCGACCGTCAGCGGGATGAACACCTGCTCGGCGGTGCGGCGCACCACGTCGTACGTCGTCTCCCGGTTGCCGGAGGAGGCGGTGATGTCCAGGAACGTCAGCTCGTCGGCGCCCTCGGCGTCGTACACCTTGGCCATCTCGACGGGGTCGCCGGCGTCGCGCAGGTTCTGGAAGTTGACGCCCTTGACGACCCGGCCGTTGTCCACGTCCAGGCAGGGGATGACTCGGACCGCCAGGGTCATGAATCCACGGCTCCTTAAAGGCCTTCAGCCTCTGAATGCTTCTAGTTCTACTTCGACCAGGATGCGCGGGTCGACGAAGCCCTCCACGACCAGCAGGGTCGAGACCGGGCGGACGGCGTCGAACAGCTCCTGGTGGGCCCGCCCGACGGCGTCCACGTCCCGCACATGGGTCAGGTACATCCGCGTACGGATCACGGACTCGATGCCGAGCCCGAACTCCCCGATCGCCTCCAGGGCGCTGGTGAAGGCCACCTTGGCCTGCTCGTAGGGGTCGCCCTCCCCGTACAGCACGGTGCCCTTGAAGGACGTCGTGCCCCCCACCAGCACCCGGTCACCCGCCGTGACGGCGCGCGCGAATCCGAAACTCTCTTCCCAGGGACTTCCGCTCTGCACGCGCCGCACGGCTCCGCTCATGACGACACAGCCTCCAAGGCCTCTTCCAGGGTGAACGCCTTCGCGTACAGCGCCTTCCCTACGATGGCGCCCTCGACACCGAGGGGTACCAGTTCGGCGAGGGCGCGCAGGTCGTCCAGGGACGACACGCCGCCGGACGCCACGACCGGACGGTCCGTGGCGGCGCACACGTTCTTCAGCAGCTCCAGGTTGGGGCCCTGGAGGGTGCCGTCCTTGGCGATGTCGGTGACGACGTAGCGGGCGCAGCCCTCCTTGTTCAGGCGCTCCAGCGTCTCGTAGAGGTCGCCGCCGTCCCGGGTCCAGCCCCGGCCGCGCAGCGTGGTGCCGCGCACGTCCAGGCCGACGGCGATCTTGTCGCCGTGCTCGGCGATGACCTTGGCGACCCACTCGGGGGTCTCCAGGGCTGCCGTGCCGAGATTCACCCGGGTGCAGCCGGTGGCGAGGGCGGCGGCCAGGGTGTCGTCGTCGCGGATGCCGCCGGACAGCTCCACCTTGATGTCCATCGCTCCCGCGACCTCGGCGATCAGGGCCCTGTTGTCCCCGGTGCCGAACGCGGCGTCCAGGTCGACCAGGTGCAGCCACTCGGCGCCGGACCGCTGCCAGGCGAGGGCGGCCTCCAGCGGGGAGCCGTAGGAGGTCTCGGTCCCGGACTCGCCGTGCACGAGGCGGACGGCCTGGCCGTCGCGGACGTCGACGGCGGGGAGGAGTTCGAGCTTGGCCATGGTCTACAGGGTTCCGATCCAGTTGGTGAGGAGCTGGGCGCCGGCGTCGCCGGACTTCTCGGGGTGGAACTGGGTGGCCCACAGGGCGCCGTTCTCCACGGCGGCCACGAACGGCTTGCCGTGCGTCGACCAGGTGACCCTGGGGGCCTCGATCACCGGGTTGTGGGCCTCCAGGGCCCAGTCGTGGACGGCGTAGGAGTGCACGAAGTAGAAGCGCGCGTCGGCGTCCAGGCCGGCGAACAGCTGCGAGTCGGCCGGGGCGTCCACCGTGTTCCAGCCCATGTGGGGCACGACGTCGGCCTGGAGCGGCGCGACCGTGCCGGGCCACTCGTCCAGGCCCTCGGCCTCCACGCCGTGCTCGATGCCGCGCGCGAAGAGGATCTGCATGCCGACGCAGATGCCCATGACCGGGCGCCCGCCGGACAGCCGGCGGTCCACGACCCAGTCGCCCCGGGCGGCGCGCAGGCCCTGCATGCAGGCGGCGAAGGCGCCGACGCCCGGCACGAGCAGGCCGTCGGCGTTCATCGCCTTGTCGAAGTCGCGCGTGATCTCGACGTCGGCGCCCACGCGCGCGAGGGCCCGCTCGGCGGAGCGGACGTTGCCGAAGCCGTAGTCGAAGACGACGACCTTCTTGTGCGTGGACGTGGTGCTCAATTCCACACCTCCAGTCGCATGACGCCCGCCACCAGGCACAGGCCCGCGCCGATCGAGAGCAGCACGATCAGGCTGGTCGGCATCTTCTGCTTGACGAAGGAGATGATGCCGCCGACCAGGAAGAGGCCGACGACGATCAGGAGGGTCGACAGACCGGTCATGGGTTACAGCGCGCCCTTCGTCGACGGGAGGATGCCGGCCGCGCGCGGGTCGCGCTCGGAGGCGTAACGCAGCGCCCGGGCCAGCGCCTTGAACTGGCACTCCACGATGTGGTGCGCGTTGCGCCCGTACGGGACGTGCACGTGCAGCGCGATCTGCGCCTGGGCGACGAAGGACTCCAGGATGTGCCGGGTCATCGTCGTGTCGTACTCGCCGATCATCGGCGCCATGTTCTCGGGCTCGGTGTGCACGAGGTACGGGCGGCCGGACAGGTCGACGGTGACCTGGGCGAGGGACTCGTCCAGCGGGACCGTGCAGTTGCCGAAGCGGTAGATGCCCACCTTGTCGCCGAGCGCCTGCCTGAAGGCGGCGCCGAGCGCGAGGGCGGTGTCCTCGATGGTGTGGTGGGAGTCGATGTGCAGGTCGCCGTCGGTCTTGACGGTCAGGTCGAACAGACCGTGCCGGCCGAGCTGGTCGAGCATGTGGTCGTAGAAACCGACGCCGGTGGCGATGTCGGTCCTGCCGGTGCCGTCGAGGTCTATCTCGACCAGCACCGACGTCTCCTTGGTGGTGCGCTCCACGCGTCCAACGCGGCTCATCCCTCAAGCTCCTTCTTCAGTTCACGGACCGCGTCGAGGAACGCGTCGTTCTCCTCCGGGGTGCCGGCGGACACCCGCAGCCATCCCGGTACGCCGTTGTCCCGGACCAGGACGCCCCGGTCCAGGATCTTCCGCCAGGCCTCGTGGGCGCTGGCGAACCGGCCGAACTGCACGAAGTTGGCGTCGGACTCGGTGACCTCGTAGCCGATCGCCCGCAGCTCGGCGACCAGCCGGTCCCGCTCCGCCTTCAGCTGCTCGACGTACCCGAGCAGCGTGTCGGTGTGCTCCAGCGCGGCCAGGGCGGTCGCCTGGGTGATCGCCGACAGGTGGTACGGCAGCCGGACCAGCTGGACGGCGTCCACGACCGCCGGGTGCGCGGCCAGGTAGCCGAGGCGCAGGCCGGCCGCGCCGAACGCCTTGGACATCGTCCGGGAGATCACCAGGTGCGGGCGGCCCGCCAGCAGCGGCAGCAGCGAGTCGCCGTGGCTGAACTCGACGTACGCCTCGTCCACGACCACCATCGACGGCTTGGCCGCCTGCGCCGCCTCGTACAGCGCGAGGACGGTCTCCGGGGGGACCGCGTTGCCGGTGGGGTTGTTGGGGGTGGTGATGAAGACGACGTCCGGCTTGTGCTCGGCGATCGCCTGCTCGGCCGCGGCCCGGTCGATCGTGAAGTCCTCGCTCCGCGGGCCGGAGATCCAGCCCGTGCCGGTGCCGCGCGCGATGAGCGCGTGCATCGAGTACGACGGCTCGAAGCCGATCGCCGTACGGCCCGGCCCGCCGAAGGTCTGGAGCAGCTGCTGGATGACCTCGTTGGAGCCGTTGGCGGCCCACACGTTCTCGATGCCGAGCGGGTACTTCCCGGTCTTCGTCAGGTACCTGGCCAGCTCGGTGCGCAGCTGGACCGCGTCCCGGTCCGGGTAGCGGTTCAGGCCGCGGGCGGCCTCCCGCACCCGCTCCGCGATCCGCTCGACCAGCGGCTCGGGCAGCGGGTAGGGGTTCTCGTTGGTGTTCAGCCGTACGGGGACGTCCAGCTGGGGGGCGCCGTAGGGGGACTTGCCCCGCAGCTCGTCCCGTACGGGGAGATCGTCGATCCGCACGTCGCTCACTTGCTCTCGGGTACCTTCCAGCCGAACCTCGCCTTGACCGCCGCGCCGTGCGCCGGCAGGTCCTCCGCCTCCGCCAGCGTCACCACGTGGTGGGCGACCTCGGCGAGCGCGTCCTTCGTGTAGTCGACGATGTGGATGCCGCGCAGGAAGGACTGGACGGACAGGCCCGAGGAGTGGCAGGCGCAGCCGCCGGTGGGCAGGACGTGGTTGGACCCGGCCGCGTAGTCGCCGAGCGAGACGGGGGCCCAGGGGCCGATGAAGACGGCGCCCGCGTTGCGGACCCGGTCGGCCACCGCCGCGGCGTCGGCGGTCTGGATCTCCAGGTGCTCGGCGCCGTACGCGTCGACGACCCGCAGGCCCTCGTCGATGCCGTCGACCAGCACGATGGCGGACTGCTTGCCCTTCAGCGCCGGCACGATCCGGTCGTCGATGTGCTTGGTGGCCGCGACCTGCGGCTCCAGCTCCTTCTCGACCGCGTCCGCCAGCTCGACGGAGTCGGTGACCAGGACGGCCGCCGCCAGCGGGTCGTGCTCGGCCTGGCTGATCAGGTCGGAGGCGACGTGCACCGGGTCGGCGCCGGCGTCCGCGAGGATCGCGATCTCGGTCGGGCCGGCCTCGGCGTCGATGCCGATCTTGCCGGTGAAGTAGCGCTTGGCGGCGGCGACCCAGATGTTGCCGGGCCCGGTGACCATGTTGGCGGGCGGGCAGGACTCCGTGCCGTACGCGAACATCGCGACGGCGGTGGCGCCGCCGGCCGCGTACACCTCGTCCACGCCGAGCAGGGCGCAGGCCGCGAGGATCGTCGGGTGCGGCAGCCCGCCGAACTCGGCCTGGGCCGGTGAGGCGAGCGCGATGGACTCGACGCCGGCCTCCTGGGCGGGCACCACGTTCATCACCACGGACGACGGGTAGACCGAACGGCCGCCCGGCGCGTACAGCCCGACGCGCTCGACCGGAACCCACTTCTCGGTCACCGAGCCGCCGGGCACGACCTGCGTGGTGTGGGTCGTACGGCGCTGCTCGCGGTGGACCAGCCGGGCGCGGCGGATGGACTCCTCCAGGGCGGCGCGCACGGCCGGGTCGAGACCGGCGAGCGCGTCGGTGAGCGCCCCGGCCGGGACACGGACGGTTTCCAGCCGTACTCCGTCGAACTTCTCGGCGAAGTCGATCAGCGCCGCGTCGCCACGATGATGCACGGCCTCGCAGATCGGGCGCACCTTCTCCAGGGCGGCCTGAACGTCGAAGTCGGCTCGGGGCAGCAGGTCGCGCAGGGCGGGGCCCTCGGGAAGGGCGTCGCCGCGCAGATCGATTCGGGAAATCACAGTCCCAATTCTCTCAGACCGCCGTCGCGAGCCGTCCGCGCGTATCAATGGCTGATACAGAGCGTGGACCCGTGCGGGCTACGTCGTGGGCCAACGGTTGGTACAGAGGCTGGCCGGAACCCGGAAGATCACCTTCACGGGTGGTGTCCCGTCGGTCACAGAGGGCATGAACGGCTGTACGAAAACCAGCGAACCGGAAGAGGAGAGAAGAGGGAGAACGGTGAGCGAGGGAGCCGGCATCCGCACGGGGGACCTGCCGGACGACCTGACCGCGACCGAGGCGGGCATGTGGCAGGCCTTCCGCAACGGCAGCGTGTACGACCTGACCAGCGGCGACTTCGCGGTGGACGATCCGCACGGCGGGCACCCCTGGGGCCCCGAGCGGACCGTGCGGGCCCGCATCGTGTGCTGGCTGCTCCTCGACGGCCCGCCCGCGCTCGCCGGCCGGGTGTCCGCGCTGAAACTCGCCGGCGTGCGGATCACCGACCCGCTGGATCTCGCCGGCGGCCAGATCACGCCGTACGTGGAGCTGCGCGGCTGCCGCTTCGACGAGGAGGTCCGGCTGCCGGAGGCCCGGTTCACGACCCTGCGCCTGGTGGACTGCGCGGTGCCGCGCCTGGAGGCGGCCCGGGTGCACACGGAGGGTGATCTGCACCTGCCGCGCTGCCGGTTCCACAACGGGGTCCGGCTGACGGACGCGCACATCGGCACGGACCTGCTGCTCAACCAGGCGGTCGCCTACCGGGACCGCAGCGGGCGGTCGATCGCGGCCGACGGCCTGACCGTCGGGCAGGACCTCCAGGCGGAGATGCTGGAGTCGCACGGCGAGTTCAGCCTGCGCGGCGCCCAGATCGGCGTCTCGCTCAGCCTGCGCGGCGCCAAGCTCGCCAACCCCTACGCCCGTTTCGCCCTCAACGCCCCCCAGCTGACGGTCGAGCGGACCCTGTACCTGACCCCGGCCGGCGTGGGCAACCCGCTGCTGAGCGGCACGACACCCGCGCGCGGCACACGCGTCCAGCGGTTCGAGTCCCGGGGCGGGGTGCGCCTGGACGACGGGCGGTTCGGGGACGCCGTCGACCTGGAGCGGGCCCTGTTCACCTTCACCGACGACCAGGAGCTGTCGCTGCGCCGGGTGCAGACGCCGGAGCTGCGCTTCCTCGGGGACAAGCCGCAGCGCGGCAAGGTGGTGCTGTCCGGCGCGCGGATCGTGAACCTGGTGGACCGGGCGAGCAGCTGGCCGGACGCGGGCAATCTGCACATGGGCGGGTTCACCTACGAGAACCTGGTGCCGCAGGGCCCGTTCCCGCTGACCCAGCGCCTGGACTGGGTGGCGGCGGCCACCGCCGAGTACGCCCCGGAGCCGTACGAGCGGCTGGCGGCGGTGCTCCGCGCGGCCGGGGAGGACGAGGACGCGCGCGAGGTGCTGCTCGCCAAGCAGCGCCGGCGGCGCGAGACGCTGCCGCTGACCGGGAAGGTCTGGGGATACCTCCAGGACTGGACGGTGGCCTACGGCTACCGCCCGGGCCGGGCCGCCGTGTGGATGGCGGTGCTGTGGGCGGCGGGCACGCTCGCCTTCGCCCGCGCCGACCATCCACCGGTCAGCTCCGGCGGCCATCCGGTCTGGAGCCCGGCGCTGTTCACGCTGGACCTGCTGCTGCCGGTGATCGACCTGGGCCAGGCCGGCCAGTGGCAGCTGCGCGGCGGCTGGCAGTGGCTGGCGGCGGCGCTGATCCTGATCGGCTGGGTCCTGGCGACGACGGTGGCGGCGGGCGCGACCCGGCTGCTGCGGCGGGGCTGACGGGGCCCGCGGCGGGCGGGCAGGGCGGCGGCGGGGCTGACAGGGCCTGCGGCGGGCGGGAATCCATCAGGGCGCCGGAATCTGCCCTTCACGTACACACCTCGCACAAAACACACATTCACCCTTTACTGGCCCTTGACTTCCGCCCCTACAACTTTCCATGACTTGCCCAGACCCTCTGGCGCCGCCCCCACCTGCGGACTTTCAATGGTCGGCACCATGGCTCTGCTGCCCTCGTTCATCCGCCCCACCCGGATGACCAAACGCTCCGCGCGCCCGGCCGGCCGCCCGCCGGCCGGGGACGAGGCCGTGCTCGACGCGCCCGACGACCGCCTCTCGCCCGCCCTGGTCGCGGCCGGCCGGGGCGAGTACGCCGCCGCGGCCGGCCTGCTCGCCGTCACCCGCACCGCGGCCGAGTGGGAGAACCGGGACCGCTACGTGCGGCGCCTGGCCGCCTTCGCCCGCTCCCGCCCCGAGTGGTACGACGAGTGGCGCGCCGCCGCCCCGGACGACCCCGGCGTGCTGCTGCTCGGGGCCCAGCTGGCGGTGGACCGCGCCTGGCCCTCGCCGGCCCGCGCCGAGCTGCTGCGCGAGGTGAGCCCGCTCATCACCGCCGCCGCCCGCGCCGACGACCGCGACCCGGTGCCCTGGCGGATCGCGCTCGACCACGCGCGCGGCTCGCGGGCCGGGCACCGCTACTTCGAGGAGCTGTGGGAGGCGGCCGTCCGGCGCGCCCCGCACCACTACGGCTGCCACGTGGCCGCCCTGCGCTACCTGGCCGCCTTCTGCTGCACCCTGTGGGGAGACACACCCCACACGCCCCACGCCTCCCACCGCGAGTGCTTCGACTTCGCCGACCGCGCCGCGCAGGACGCCCCGGCCGACTCGCTCGTCCAGGCGCTGCCCGCCCGCGCGGCCTTCGGCTATCTGACCGACGGCTGCGGTCCCGAGGTGCCGCGCGCCCGGCTGGACGCGGCGGCCGACCGGGCCATCGAGCTGTCCGGGCGCTTCCCGGCGGCCGACCCGTGGCCCGCCGAGGTCCGCAACAAGCTGCTGTACGTCCTGCTGCGGCTGGACCGCTGGGAGGACGCCCGCACCCAGCTGCGGCTGATCGGCCCGTACGCCACCTCCTTCCCCTGGGACCTGATCTCCGACGACCCGCTCGGCCACTTCCTGCGCGTGCGCGAACACCTGGAGACGGCGGGGCCGCGGCCCGCCCCGGCCGGGCTGCTGACGGCGTCCCGGGACCCTCTCGGTGAGCACGGCGGACACACCCGCGCCGCCGACCACTAGGCTGGGGCGCCGTGACCACCGTCCGTCTCCCGCTGTTTCCGCTGAACTCGGTGCTGTTCCCCGGGCTCGTGCTGCCGCTGAACGTCTTCGAGGAGCGTTATCGCGCCATGATGCGCACGCTGCTGAAGACTCCCGAGGAGGAGCCGCGCCGCTTCGCCGTCGTCGCCATCCGCGACGGCCACGAGGTCGCGCCGAGCGCCCCGGGCATGCCGGACCCCACGGCCGAGCCCGACCGGGGCCCGGCCGCCGGCTTCGGTCCCGACCCGCTCAAGGCCTTCCACGGGGTGGGCTGCGTGGCGGACGCGGCGACCATCCGGGAGCGGTCCGACGGCACCTTCGAGGTCCTGGCGACGGGCACGACCCGCGTCCGTCTGCTGTCCGTGGACGCGTCCGGTCCGTTCCTGACCGCCGAGCTGGAGGAGCTGCCGGAGGAGCCCGGGGACGAGGCCGGCGCGCTGGCCGAGGGCGTCCTGCGCTCCTTCCGCCAGTACCAGAAGCGCCTGGCGGGCGCCCGCGAGCGCTCGCTGTCCACCGGTGCCGACCTGCCGGACGACCCGGGCGTGGTGTCGTACCTGGTGGCCGCGGCGATGGTGCACGACACGCCGACCAAGCAGCGGCTGCTCCAGGCCCCGGACACCGCCTCCCGGCTCCGGGACGAGCTGAAACTCCTTCGCGCGGAGACGTCCATCATCCGTAGCCTGCCGTCATTGCCCGCGTTCGAGCTGACGCGGACGCCGACGAGTCTGAACTGAGGGAAGCCCGACAGCCCCATGGCGAAGAAGTCGAAGAAGCAGCAGTCCGCGGGGACGCCCGCGACGGTGGCCCTGACCGCGGCGGGCGTGGACTTCACGGTCCACGCCTACGACCACGACCCGTCCCACCCCTCCTACGGCGAGGAGGCGGCGGAGGCGATGGGCGTCTCCCCCGACCGCGTCTTCAAGACCCTGGTGGCCGACGTGGACGGCTCCCTCGTGGTCGGTGTCGTCCCGGTGGCCGGCTCGCTGGACCTGAAGGCCCTGGCGGCGGCGGTGGGCGGCAAGCGGGCGACCATGGCCGACCCGGCCCTCGCCGAACGCACCACGGGCTACGTCCGCGGCGGCATCTCCCCCCTCGGCCAGCGCAAGAAGCTCCCGACGGTCATCGACGGCTCGGCGGAGTCGCACCCGACGATCTGCGTCTCGGCGGGCCGCCGGGGCCTGGAGGTCGAGCTGGCGCCGGGGGACCTGGCCAAGCTGACCGATGCGCTGCTGGCCCCGATCGGACGCGGCTGACACACGGAAGCAGCGGCACGCGGGACCGGCCGGGCCGGGCGGGACCAGGAGCACGCGGGAGCCCGGGAACGCGGAATCAGAGAACGCGGGTGTCAGGGGCGGTGCCCCTCGTCACGGCGCCTCGGGGTCGCGGGGACCGAACAGCGCGGTCAGTCCGAGATGCGCCAGCAGTCCCGCCAGCGGCCACGCCAGCAACGCTCCCTTCGCCGACAGCTTGAGCGGCGCCGGGAACATCACCCCCTTGCCCACGGCCCGCGCGTGCGCGAGTACGTCGGAGTCCGGCCCCAGCACCACCCCGAGCCGCCAGGCCAGCAGGGATCCGAGCAGCCCGCCCAGGCCCAGCGCCACCACGAGCGGCACACCGCCGCGCCGCCGCAGCAGAAACAGCACCACGGCGCTGACCAGCCCGAAGCCAAGCCCCAGCAGGGTGAACGTACCGTCCACCCCGACCGCCTGCTCGCCCTCGGTGTCCTTGACGTAGACGACCCAGTTGTCGTCGAACTCGTCACCGACCAGCGGCACGTGCGGCGCCAGCCACCACCACAGCAGCCCCAACAGCACCCCGCCGAGCGCGACCGCCACCGTGATCACGGCGGCCTCCCGCAGTTCCGTCTTCATCCCGGGGCCGTCCTGTTCGTACGCACCCGCACCCGCACCCGGCGCCCCGGCGGGCGGCGGCGCCTGCCAGAACTGGTGCGGGGAGTTCTCGTGCGGCGGCGGAGGCGGAGTCAGCGGTGCGGTCACCCGACCATCGTGCCAGGTCGCGCTGTGGGCCGCGTCACCGGACGGCGGCCCTGCGGTACGCCCAGGTCGCGACGGCCAGCGAGACCACCCCGACGCCCGCGCACACCCCCAGGTCAGCGAGGACGACGGCCCAGTCGGGGTCGGTGCCGAAGGTCCGCGCGTACGCCTCCACGCCGTAGGTGGACGGCAGCAGATCACGGGCCAGCCGGATGATCTCCGGCATCCGGTCGGCCGGCAGCACGCCGAGCAGCAGCGCGGCCGACATGCCGAGCTGGCCGAGCAGCGTGGCCAGCTCCGGGCGGGGCGCCAGCAGCCCGCAGGCGGCGCCCAGCCCCGCCAGCGCGGCGCCGGCGAGCGGGATCACGGCCACCAGGATCCACAGGTTGGACAGCGGCAGCCCGAACAGCACGCAGCCGAAGACGGCCGTCACCAGCGTCCCCGGCACGGTGAAGGACGCGTACGCCGCCGCCGCGCCCAGCACCACGGCCGCCGGCGGCACCGGCAGCGTGGCGTAGTGGTCGAGGCCGCCGCTGGCCCGCAGCTGCCCGAAGTACTGCGACAGCAGGTTCAGCGCGACGTACGCGACGACCAGCACGGAGGACCCGGCCACCACGGACTGGGCCTCATGGCCGCTGTCGACGACACCGCGCATCATGACGGCGATGCCGATGGACTGGAAGGTCGCCACGAACAGCAGCGGGATCCGCGCCACCCGGGCCCGGGACAGCTGCGCCCGGTAGACGGCCACCAGCGACGGCCACAGCCGCGCGGCAGGCCCCAGCTCGGCCGCGCCGGCCGCCGTGTCCGGCACGGCCCGGGCACCGCCCGACAGAACCTCGGCGGGTACGACACTCACGACGGGCTGCTCCTCTTCCCCACGGCGGTCGCACCGACCCCTACGCATTCCGCGGCCGGCGTGCTCACGTCTTCACCAGCCCCTGCCGGGCCGCGCCGCCCAGCGCCAGATAGACATCCTCCAGGCTGGGCGTGGCGAGCGTGAAGTCGTCCAGGGCGGCGAACGCGGTCCCGCCGGTCACGGTGGCGACGACGGCGCGGGCCTCCTCGGGCGCGAGCCGGAGCGTCCAGCGCCGGCCGGACTCCACGGCCCGCTCGCGCAGCGCGGCGACCTCGGGCACCTCCAGCGGCGCCCGCTCCCGCCACACCAGCTCCACCCGCACCTCGCCGGCGACCTGCGCCTTGAGTCCGGCAGGGGTGTCGCAGGCGATGACCCGGCCCTGGTCGAGCACGGCGACCCGGTCCAGGACCGTCTCGGCCTCGATGACGTTGTGGGTGACCAGCAGCACGGTCGTACCGCGCTCGGCCCGCCGCCGGTCCACGGCCGCCCAGACCGCGCGCCGGGCCACCGGGTCCATGCCGGTGGTCGGCTCGTCCAGCACGAGCAGCGGGCGTTCCCCGACCAGGGCGGCGGCGAAGCAGGCGAGCCGCCGCTGCCCGCCGGACAGCTTCTTCAGCGCCCGTCCGGCGATCGGGGTCAGCCCCAGTTCCTCCAGGACGGCGTCCCGCTCGGCCCGGGCCCGCCGGACGTCCAGGCCGCGCAGGCGTCCGGTGGTCTCGGCGGCGAGGGAGACGGTCAGCTCGTCCAGGGCGGTGGACTCCTGCCCCAGGTAGGCGAGGAGCCGGGCGGCCCGCTCGGGGTGGCGCACGATGTCGTGGCCGAGTATCTCGACGCTGCCGGTGTCCGGCCGCAGCAGTCCGGTGAGCTGCCGGACGAGGGTGGACTTGCCGGCGCCGTTCGGGCCGAGCAGCCCGAAGACCTCACCGCGCCGCACGTCCAGCTCGACCCCGTCGGTGGCCCGCACCTCGGGGGTGCCCGGGGCGCCCCGCCGGCCCTTCACGGCCGGGTAGGTCTTGCCGAGCCCGCGCACGCGTACGACCTCGTCGTACCGAAGTGCCTGTGCCGCGCGCGTACTCACAAGGGACGAGCCTACGGGGTCGGGGGCCTTTACTCGCCTTTGGGGGCGGCTCCGGGCCTTCAGTCGGCGGCGGGCGCGTGCTGCTCGGCCGCCGCCGGGACGTCGATCTCCCGCCAGAACCCCGCCCGAATGGCGTAACGGTCGTGCTCGTCGATCTGGTCGTCCTTGTGCGCGAGCAGCCCGAACCGCGCCGCGTAGCGCAGCAGCTCGCCGTCGATCCGGTGCGGGATGCGCGGGTACATCTGCGACAGCCGCTGGAGATGGCTCTGGTCGCCGAGCCGGGACATCCAGCGGCGGGCGAAGACCTGGCCGACCTCGTATGGGTCGCCGCCGACGGTGGTGATGTCCTCCTCCCGGTCGGCCCACCGCTGCTCGGCGGTGGTGAGCTGCGCCAGCGTCGGCATGGAGGCGACCTCGGGGGGCTCGGCGACGGCGCCCGGCCGGTCGACCCAGCCCTTGTCGGAGGACCAGCGCAGGGTCGCGGTCGCCGGGTGCTGCACGGGCTGGGTGCCGGGCGCGCGCAGCGCGGCCAGGTCCTTGGGGGTGGGGACGCCCTTGGGGCTCACCCGCTCCTGGGTGCCGTTCTGGGCCGCGGCGGCGGCCGGCGGGTGAGCCGGCTGTTCGGCGGGCCGTTCGGTCGCCGTGGTGAGCGCGGACTCGGGCAGCGGCGCGGAGAGGATCGCGGCGATCTCGGGGCGGGGCTCGGGCGGCGGGGCGCAGACGCCGGTCAGCTCCTTGGCGCGGACGGCCTGGGTGATCCAGGCGCGGTCCAGCACGCGTCGCTCATCGGCCTCGGCGACCAGGTCCTCGGACTGGTTGTAGTCGCCGTCGGCGGCCTGGACGGCCCACAGGTGGACGGCGACGCCGTGCTCCTTGGCGGCCATCATGCCGGGCAGCAGATCGCCGTCGCCGGTGACGAGGACGACGTCGGAGCAGGCGCGGTTGCGGGCCAGCTCGGTCAGCTCGGCGTGCATGGCGGCGTCGACGCCCTTCTGGGCCCAGCGTCCGTCACTGCGGGTGAGGGCGCCCAGCCGGACGGTGACCCGGGGCATCACGCGCAGCCGGCGATGCTCCGGCTGGGGGACCCGGTCGGGGGCGCCGTCGAACCAGTAGATGCGCAGCAGGGGGCGCTCGGTGTCGGACTCGGCGCGTTCCCGCAGCGCCTGGATCAGCGCGGCGTGGTCGACGGTGATCCGGGATCGCGAGGGCTCACCGGCGAGGAGGCTGGCGGCGGCTCCCAGCAGATACCCGGCGTCCACCAGGACGATGCAGCGGTCCACGCGACTCACCCTCTTCCCGGGAGGTTTTGCTTCGGACTTCCTTCGAGTCTGCCCGACCTCGCGAGGGTTAACGGCCCGAACTCGATCTTCGGCGTGGCGTTTGCGGTTCCGGTCCGCCCACCACCCCTGTCACACACGGTAATTATCCGACATGCGCTTGATGTCAGCGTATGTGAATCTGGTCCCGGCCCTGGCCCCTAGATCCCCCACAGGAGGCAGATCACCATGGCCAAGAACAAGAACCGCAAGCAGTCCGGCCCGCAGAACCGCGCTCCGCAGTCCGAGCACGCGCAGCGTCCGCAGGCGGAGGAGCACGAGCCGCCCATGGCGCACGCCCCGGGCAGCCCCTCGGAGGCGGCTCGCAAGAAGCAGAAGAGCTTCGGCCACAACTAAAGGGCAGTTGAAGCCCGGGCACATGTGAGGGGCGCACCCGTCAAGGGTGCGCCCCTTCGCGTCGCCGCCCTCCGCCGGGCCTCAGCCGGCCAGGCAGGACGGGCCGAGCAGGACCTTCAGGTCGCCGAACAACGCCGGGTCGGGCTTGACCCGGTGCCGGTCCAGGCGGAGCACGGTGGTCTTGCGCGGGCCCTGGAGCTTGATCCGGACCTCGCTGTCGCCCTTGTGGTGGCTGAGGATCTCGCCGAGGCGGCTGACCATCGGCGGGGTGACCTTCACGGCCGGGATGGTGAGCACCACGGGCGCGTTGGTGCCCGCGTTGGACAGGTCCGGGACCATCAGCTCCATGGCGACGAGCCGGGGCACGTCCTCGCGCTTGTCGAGGCGGCCCTTGACGAACACCACGGCGTCCTCGACGAGTTGGGTGGACACCAGCTGGTAGGTGGCCGGGAAGAACATGCACTCGATGGAGCCCGCCAGGTCCTCGACGGTGGCGATGGCCCAGGCGTTGCCCTGCTTGGTCATCTTGCGCTGGAGGCCGGAGATGATGCCGCCGATGGTCACCACCGAGCCGTCCGCGTAGTCACCGCCGGTGAGCTGGGCGATGCCCGCGTCCGCCTTGTCGGACAGGACGTGCTCCAGGCCGAAGAGCGGGTGGTCGGAGACGTACAGACCGAGCATCTCCCGCTCCTGGGCGAGCAGATAGGTCTTGTCCCACTCGTCGTCGGTGAACTCCACGTCGAGGCCGAAGCCGGGCTCGCTGCTGGTCTCCTCGCCCATGCCGCCGAAGAGGTCGAACTGCCCCTCGGCCTCCTTGCGCTTGACCGCGACCACGTTGTCGATCATCGGCTCGTACTGGGCCATGAGCCCCTTGCGGGTGTGGCCCAGCGAGTCGAAGGCGCCGGCCTTGATCAGCGATTCCGTGGTGCGCTTGTTGCAGACTACCGCGTCGACCTTGTCGAGGTAGTCGGGGAAGGAGGCGTACTTCCCCTTCGCCTTGCGGCACTTGATGATCGACTCGACCACGTTGGTGCCGACGTTGCGGACGGCGGACAGGCCGAAGAGGATCACGTCGTCGCCCTGGGCGGCGAAGTTGGCCTCGGACTCGTTGACGTTCGGCGGGAGCACCCGGATGCCCATGCGGCGGCACTCGTTGAGGTAGACCGCGGACTTGTCCTTGTCGTCCTTGACCGAGGTGAGCAGGGCGGCCATGTACTCGGCGGGGTGGTTCGCCTTCAGGTACGCCGTCCAGTACGAGACCAGGCCGTACGCGGCGGAGTGCGCCTTGTTGAAGGCGTAGCCGGCGAAGGGGACCAGCACGTCCCAGAGCGCCTGGATGGCCTCGTCGCTGTAGCCGTTCTTGCGGGCGCCGGCCTGGAAGATGACGAAGTTCTTCTCCAGTTCCTCCGGCTTCTTCTTGCCCATCACGCGGCGGAGGATGTCGGCCTCGCCGAGCGAGTAGCCGGCGATGATCTGGGCGGCCTTCTGCACCTGCTCCTGGTAGACGATCAGGCCGTAGGTGACGTCCAGGACCTCCCTGAGCGGCTCCTCCAGCTCGGGGTGGATCGGCGT
Organism: Streptomyces sp. NPDC004658; assembly: GCF_040609555.1. Taxonomy (NCBI): domain Bacteria; kingdom Bacillati; phylum Actinomycetota; class Actinomycetes; order Kitasatosporales; family Streptomycetaceae; genus Streptomyces; species Streptomyces sp. NPDC004658. The sequence goes on along the minus strand of NZ_JBEXKG010000044.1, from coordinate 4,030 downwards.
GATCTCCTGCTGCCCGTTCTTGCGCAGCGCGTAGTTCGTGTGGGAGTTCATGCCCATCGGGCCCGGCCGGTACAGAGCCGACACGGCGGAGATGTCCTCGAAGTTGTCCGGCTTCATCAGCCGCAGCAGGGACCGCATGGGGCCGCCGTCGAACTGGAAGACGCCGAGGGTGTCGCCGCGCTGGAGCAGCTCGAAGGTCGTGGGGTCGTCGAGCGGGAGGCTGAGGAGATCGATGTCGATCCCCTTGTTCGCCTTCACCATCTTGACGGCGTCGTCCATGATCGTGAGGTTGCGCAGGCCCAGGAAGTCCATCTTCAGCAGGCCGAGCGACTCACAGCTCGGGTAGTCCCACTGGGTGATGGTCACGCCGTCGGTGTGCCTCACCCAGACCGGGACGTGCTCGGTGATGGTCTCGCTGGACATGATCACGCCGGCGGCGTGCACGCCCATCTGCCGGACCAGGCCCTCCACACCGCGCGCGGTGTCGATGACCTTCTTCACGTCCGGCTCGTTCTCGTACATGCCGCGGACCTCGCCGGCCTCGCTGTAGCGCGGGTGGCTCGGGTCGGTGATGCCAGACAGCGGGATGCCCTTGCCGAGGACGTCGGCGGGCATGGCCTTGGTGATGCGGTCGCCCATCGCGTACGGGTAGCCCAGCACGCGCGCGGAGTCCTTGATCGCGTTCTTGGCCTTGATGGTGCCGTAGGTGCCGATCATGGCGACCTTGTCGGCGCCGTACTTCTCGGTCACGTAGCGGATCACCTCGACGCGCCGGCGCTCGTCGAAGTCGATGTCGACATCGGGCATCGAGATGCGCTCGGGGTTGAGGAACCGCTCGAAGATCAGGCCGTGCGGGATCGGGTCCAGGTCGGTGATGCCGAGCGCGTAGGCGACGATCGAGCCGGCCGCGGAGCCCCGGCCGGGGCCGACCGCGATGCCCTGCCGCTTGGCCCACATGATGAAGTCGGCGACCACGAGGAAGTAGCCCGGGAACCCCATCTGGATGATGACGTCCATCTCGTACTCGGCCTGCTTCTGGCGGTCCTCGGGGACGCCGCCCGGGTAGCGGCGCTCCATGCCGCGGCGGACCTCCTCCTGGAACCAGGTGACCTCGGTGTAGCCCTCGGGGATGTCGAACTTGGGCATGAGGTCGCGCTTCTCGAACATGCCGGTGGTGTCCACCATCTCGGCGACCAGGAGCGTGTTGGCGCAGCCCTCCTGCCAGGCGTCCGAGGAGTCGATGGCGTACATCTCCTCGGTGGACTTCAGGTAGTAGCCGGTGCCGTCGAACTTGAAGCGGTCGGGGTCGGAGAGGTTCTTGCCGGTCTGGATGCACAGCAGGGCGTCGTGGGCGCCCGCCTCGTGCGCGTACGTGTAGTGCGAGTCGTTGGTGACCAGCGGCGGGATGCCGAGCTTCTTGCCGATCTCCAGCAGGCCGTCGCGGACCCGGCGCTCGATCTCGATGCCGTGGTCCATCAGCTCCAGGAAGTACTTGTCCTTGCCGAAGATGTCCTGGTACTCGGCGGCGGCCTTGAGGGCCTCGTCGAAGTGGCCGAGGCGCAGCCGGGTCTGCACCTCGCCGGAGGGGCAGCCCGTGGAGGCGACGATGCCCTCGGACCACTGGGCGATGGTCTCCTTGTCCATCCGGGGCCACTTCTGCAGCCAGCCCTCGGCGTAGGCGTCGGAGGAGAGCCGGAAGAGGTTGTGCAGGCCGGTCTTGTTGACGGCCCACATCGTCTTGTGGGTGTAGCCACCGGAACCCGAGACGTCGTCCTTCTTCTGGTGCGGCTGGCCCCAGAGGATCTTGCGCTTGTTCCGCCGGGACTCGGGGGCGACATACGCCTCGATCCCGATGATCGGGGTGATTCCGGCCTTCTTCGCGGAATGGAAGAAGTCGTACGCACCGTGAAGGTTGCCGTGGTCGGACATGGCGATGTGCGTCATGCCCATCTCGTTGCACGCGTTGAACATGTCCTTCAGCCGCGCGGCACCGTCCAGCAGCGAGTACTGGGTGTGGACGTGCAGGTGCGTGAAGGGCGGCTTTGACACGGTGAGGCCTCCGGGGGAAACACTCGGCGACGGGCTGGCGGACAGTTCTGGGGTCAGCGTCGAAGTCTATGCCGCGCCACTGACAACGAGATGAAGACTTGGCGGGAAGCGCCTCGACGGGGGTGGTGGTCGGGCGGCGGGCGGGCACTCCCGCGTACCTTCGTGCGTTGGGTACGGCAGAAACGCTGTCGTACAGGCAAAGCACCAGGAGGCACTCCGCGATGTCGGTCCCCCAGCTCGACGAGGAGCAGCGCGGCGAGGAGATCCTCGCCGTCTTCGACACCGCCTTCGGCCGGCTCCTGGCCGCCGACCCGGCCGCGTTCCGGGTGAAGTTCCGGAAGATGGCGGCCTCCGCCTTCGCGTTCTACCGGGGCACGGCGGCCCTCTTCTACCACGACCTCGACGCGGAGAAGCGCGGCGGGCCGTACCTGGACGAGCGCACCTCGCGCGTGTGGATCCACGGCGATCTGCACGCCGAGAACTTCGGCACGTACATGGACTCCAACGGCCGCCTGGTCTTCAACGTCAACGACTTCGACGAGGCCTACGTCGGCCCGTTCACCTGGGACCTGAAGCGCTTCTCGGCGTCGGTCGCGCTGATCGGGTACGCGAAGGCCCTCAGCGACGCGCAGATCACCGAGCTGGTGACGGTGTACGCCGCCGCCTACCGCGAGCGCATCCACGCCCTGGCGACGGGCGCCAAGCGGGACGAGGTGCCGCCGTTCACGCTGGACACCGCGCAGGGTCCGCTGCTGGACGCGCTGCGTGACGCCCGCTCGCTGACCCGGTTCGGGCTGCTGGACTCGATGACCGAGATCCGCGACTTCGAGCGCCGCTTCGCGCCGGGCGGCGGCTCGATCGAGCTGGACGCGGCCACCCGCTACAAGGTCCTGGCGGCCTTCGACGGCTATCTGGAGACGCTGCCGGACTCCTCCCTGGCCCGCCCTGACTCGTACCGGGTGAAGGACGTCGTGGGCCGCCGGGGCATCGGCATCGGCTCGGCGGGCCTGCCGTCGTACAACATCCTCCTGGAGGGCCACAGCGACGCCCTGGAGAACGACGTCGTGATCTACATCAAGCAGGCCCAGACCCCGGCCGTCTCCCGGCACATCACGGACCCGGCCATCGCGGAGTACTTCCAGCACGAGGGCCACCGCACCGTGATCTCCCAGCGCGCCCTCCAGGCGCACGCCGACCCGTGGCTCGGCTGGACCGAGCTGGACGGCGCCGGCCAGCTGGTCGCCGAGGTCTCGCCGTACGCCGTGGACCTGGACTGGGACGACATCGACGACCCGGAGGAGATCGCGGCCGTCGTCGCCGACCTGGGCCGGGCCACCGCCACCATGCACGCGGCGGCGGACGACACCTCCGGCGAGTCCCTGGTGCCGTTCTCCACCGAGCGGGCCATCGACGCGGCGCTCGCGGCCGACGAGGAGGGCTTCGCGCCCCTGCTGGTGGACTTCGCGCACACTTACGGCGCACGCGCGCGTGCCGATCACCAGATCTTCGTCGACCTGTTCCGCAACGGCCGGATTCCGGGGCTGTGACCTTCGCGGATTCACAGGCACCCTTTAGGGGTCCCTTACCCGCGTACGTGACAGACTCTCCTTTCGCTATGGACATATCCGGGACCCAGCTCAGAGCCGTGCGCGCGGCGCTGTTCACGGCCTTCGTCGTGACGCTCAGCACCGCGTCGCACGTGCTGCTGTCCCGTGCTCCGCTGCCGCTGGCGACCGTGGGCGCGGTCGCCGCCGGGGTGTTCGTCACCGCCTACGCGCTGGCGGGCCGTGAGCGCGGCTACGGCCGGATCGCGGCCCTGCTGATCCCGCTGGAGCTGACCGCCGACACGGTGTTCACCACGGGCCAGCACACCTGCTACGGCCGCGCGGGCGGCCCGGCCGCGTGCGAACTGTGCCGGGTGACGACGAACACCGCGTCGATGGACTTGTCGCCGAGCACGGCGTCGAGATCGGTGGTCGCC